>JACRGQ010000040.1 GCA_016217735.1 Nitrospinota bacterium | reverse complement strand
GCTGTAAAAGCAGAAGAAAAGCGTCCCTTTATAGTTGATGGCATGGAGGTCCCCCACGATTTTTTTGAAGAGCGCCTCATCCATCATCTTGGCTGGCCTGGGGCTGACAGAAACGGGGCAATATGCACAGTCCCGGTTGCACGCCGAGGTTGTTTCAATCTCCACCGCTTTAAACATGGGATTGCGGAACATTCCCAGCCAATAGCCGGCCTTCCGCAATGGCCTGAAGGAGTAGAGAAATGATTTTAATTCGTTTTTAGAGAGGATTTTCATGTGGTTATCCGCGACATCCCGCTATGGGCCATTTTTGATGCTGTCGACACGCCTTTATGACCGGGCTGTTTATTGGAGGCACCGCCCGGATTCGAACCGGGGATAGAGGATTTGCAGTCCTCGGCCTTACCACTTGGCGACGGTGCCGTTCTTCCAGAAAGAAGGCCATACTAACAGAAAGCCGGTATCCGGGCAAAATTCTTTTGCGGCGTTTGTGCGGCCGCCGACGGCCGCTTTCAAGCCAGCAACGCCGCCACGGCCTGGCCGAACTGCCGGGCCGCCGCCGGTCCGTTGGCGGTGACGATGCGGCCCGACACCACTACGTCTTTCTCTTCCAGTTTCGCCCCATGTTTGGCGAATTCAGCCAGCGTATCGGGCTCTTTGTAGACGGTGGCGGAAATCCCTTTAAGCAGTCCCGCATGCGCCAGCGCCACCGGGGCGATGCAGATGGCGGCCACCGGTTTACCGGCGGCGTGGTGGGCGTTCAGGATATTGAAGAGCGTCCGGTTATTCCAGAGGTCTTCCCGCGCGCCGCCGCCGCCCACCACCACGACGGCGTCATACTGTTGCGTTGCGGCGTCGGCGATCGACAAATCGGGCATGACCTTCGCCCCCTTCATGCCGGTGGCCTCTTTTTTTTCCGGAGCGGCCACCGTCACGGTGAAGCCTTTTTGGGCGAAAACGGCCTTGGGGTGCTCAAATTCCTCGTCGCGGAATCTGTGCTGTGCGATGACGATAAGTATCCGTTTACCCATGCCCCCATTTTACGCGAATAAACCTTTGGGAGGGAGGGAGATTTCGAGCCGTTCAGGGGAGCGGGCGGGGTGCGTGAGCCGAGACCCCTAGAGCTGTACGGCCACGCGCGGTATTGTGACGGCCTGCTTCTCAGCCGTTGTTTTGGCCTGCGCGTTTTGCATTACCTGCCCCCATGCGTCGCGGAGGTTTTCCAGCACATGCAGGGCCTGGTCGATGGCGGTCTTGTCCCCTTTGATGTTCGCTTTCGTAAGATTCTGCATCACGAAGCCGTAGAGCTGTTCCAACTGCAGGGCAATTTCACCCCCCTGCGGCACGTTCAGCGATTCTTGCAGTTCGCCGATGATCCGCTGGGTTTTCGATATGTAGAGCCCGCGGCCGGCGATATCGCCCGCGTCGATCCGCTTTTTGCATTCGTTGAGGAAGCGGATCGCTCCATCGTACATCATGATAACCAGCTTAAGTTTGCTGGCGGTGCCCACTTCCGCCGTTTTGTAGGCCATCACCTGTCTGTTTACCATATCCCGCTTCTCCTTATCTCATTCTTTGGGCAACCCGGCCTTGCATCGTGCTCGGCAGGGTGGAAAGCTGTTGTGACAGATAGCTGCTTTGGCCTTTGAGCGTCGCCAGGAGGCTTTCGAGCCGCGCGTATTTCGCGGTGAGGTCGTCCGACTTTTTCTTGATCCGCATATTGAGGGTGTCGATTTGCTTCTGGTAGTCGTCGTTTCTCTTGGTGAGGGAGGTCTGTTCGTTGTAGATGGCTCCCTGCGATGAGTATTCCGTGTAAAAGCCGGTGCGGTAGGAAAGTTTTTCGGCGATGCCGACGGAGACGTTCATGGTGCCGGTATCACCGGCATGGATGTTGTTGGCTTCCATGGCGAAACCCGCCAAGTCGCCCCCGGCGGGGCCATCGAAGGTATTGCCGCTCTGGGTCATGGTGATCCAGTTCGAGGTGCCCTGGCGGCGCATCTGCATCACCGGCTGGCCGTTTGCGTCGCTGGTAACCTGGGTATCGTAGACGCCGGATACGGTGGCGCCCGTGGCGTACACGTATGTATATGTCCCCTGCGCATTCGGCGTGAAGAGGCGGCGCACGCCGGTGGCATTGCCGCTAAGCGCCTGGGTGAGCTTGGCGGTATCCACGTTCAAACGGTTGTTGACATCGGTGGTAACGCCCACCTGGCTAAGCGAGGTGTAGCCATTGTCGGATGGAAGACCGTCAACGGGGCCGCTGACGATACTGTTCAGCCCCTGTTGGATGTTCAGCAGCGTGCTGTTGCCGAAGAGCGGCTGGGTGCTCTGGCCCTTCGTATAGGCCATCTGGGCGTGGGTAAAATCCATCACGTCGTTGTAGGCGGTGGCGAAGGACTGTATGTTTTTAACGATGGTGGCGTTGTCGCTCGCCAGCGTTATCTCGCCGCTGCCGGTGCCGATGAGCGAAAGGCTCATGCCCGGCAACAGGTCGTTGACCGTGTTGGAGGCGCGGGTAACGGTAAGGCCATCCAGCGTTATCGAGGCGTCCCGCGCCGTCTGGGTGGTGGTGAAGGTCAACGGGTTCGGGTCAGGGCCCAAACCGTTCTGTCCCGGCACCGTGGAAACCGTGAATGATTGGTTGGCGCCGGTATCGTTGCTGGTGAGGAGCATCCGGTAGCTCGGTGCGTCGCTGCTGCCGCCATTCACGATGCTGGCGGTAATACCCAGCGATGAAGAGTTTATGGCGCTGCTGAGGTCTTGCAGGGAACTTTGGGTGAATGACTGGCTGACGCCCCCTTTAGTAATGGTCATGCCGCTGATGCCGGCGGAGGCGGTGGCGGAGCTGTATCCGGTGGCGCTTTGCATTTTGTGCTGTGCCGCCAGGTTGTTGACGGCAAAACTATAAGTGCCGCTCCCCGCGTTGCCGGTGGTGGACATGTTCACGATGTTGCCCCCCCCCGAAATGCTGTTCGTGAAGGTGCCATTGGTGCCGCGGAATTTCTGGTTCGTATTCAGGTTATGCACCGCGGTGTTGAGCGTAAGCAGCTTGGTGTTTAATGTCTGCCAAGCGGTGACCTGATCGCTTATGGCGGCCTGTTTATTTTGCAGGGAGGTGACTGGGGCTTTTTCCAACTCCACAAGCTTTTGGACAATGCTGGTGCTGTCGAGTCCGGAGATCAGGCCGGTTATCTGTATCGGTGCCGCGCCCGAGCTGGTCGGTGTAATAGCCATGTTCAGTTCTCCTCAAGTTCTTTGTTCACCAATACTTATCGGGCAATGGCGGACGTCACTTAAGGGTTTTTTTAGGGGAAAGGTCGCAGCTTAAGTATGTGAATATAAAGGAAATATTGGCAGGGGGTGTTTTTAGGCACCCCCTGCCTGCCCCAACTTTTACCCTACATCGTTGAACAAGGCACCTTTAAAGTTCCCGCCTGAACGAAAGGCGGTTATTTTGGTCGTTCCGTGGTCATTTTGAATCCCCTGCGGGGCGGCCTTTTCCGGAGCCGTTTCGTACACGGCTTTTCCATTTTCCGGATTGAGCTTTACCTTGACCCGCATTTTCAAAATGTCCATTGCTTTGCCGAACCGTTGCCGCCATTCCCGAAACGGAATGGATGGCTTTTTCGGCCCATCCGCGATTGGCGTATTGCCATAGGCATCAATACCTTCCATAGGGCGGGTGGGATATAAGTGGCCGTCTATCGATTGCACCACAGCATGTCCCTCCTCTTTCTGCCATTAGGTTGTTTAGTCATTGCTTTGCATCGTTTCCTAATGGAGCCTCAACCGAGGAGTTGCAACACGGTCTGCGGCACCAGGTTCGCCTGCGCCAAAATCGCGGTGGACGCCTGCACCAGTATCTGGTTCCGGGTGAACTGCGAGATTTCGCTGGCGTAGTCGGCGTCGCGGATCTGCGATTCGGCGGCGGTCAGGTTTTCAGTGCTGACCGACAGGTTGGCCAAGGTATGCACCAAGCGGTTTTGCACGGCGCCAAGGCGGCCGCGGCCATCGGTTACTTTCGCGATGGCGCTATCGATGGTGGAGAGCGAGGCCAGCGCCGACTGGGCGGTAAGCACGCTGATGTTCTGCACCGCCAGGCCGGTGGTGGTGATGGAGGTCAGGTCGACGGCGGTGTTCAGGCTGATCCGGTCGTTGCTGGTCGCGCGGATGCCGATCTGGATGACCACCGAACCGGGCTGGGTAGCCATAAGCGAGCCATCAAGCAGTTTTTGGCCGTTGAATTCCGTCACGGCCGCGATGCGGTCGATTTCGTCTTTCAGCGCCTGGAATTCCCGGTTGATCGTTCTGCGCTCGGTCGAACCGACGGTGCCGGTGGAGGCCTGCGAGGCCAGTTCGCGCATACGGACGAGTATCGAGGACTGCTCGGAGAGCGCCCCTTCCGCCGTGTTTATGAGGCTGATGCCGTCGTTTGAGTTGCGGGTGGCCTGTCCCAGCGAGCGGATGTGGGCGCGCAGGCCTTCGGAAATGGCGAGGCCGGCGGCATCGTCCGCCGCTTTGTTGATTCTCTGCCCTGAAGAGAGCTTCTCAAGGGAGCCGCCGAGACTGGCATTATTGGCCGATAAATGCCGCTGGGCATTGACCGAGAAAAGGTTGTTATATACACGCAAAGCCATGATCGTATCCTCCTTGAATTTTTCGTGGCATCCTTGCCATCTTTAGTTTCAGTTGTAGGGTTTTTTCGTTCGTTCCATGCCTTGTTCCGTTGTTCTACATCTTTTCCGGGTTCTCCTCTATCAGTTGGGTGTTGTGGTTTTCCATCTGCCTAGTGTTTTCGGAATTTGGCGCGGGGGGCTAAAGGCCTTTTTTGCGCGGAGACGGGGCGCGGTCACGGGGATGTTATGAAGACGGCTTGATCGGAAATGTACTTTGTTGGATAAAAATAGCCGCGCGATTCTTATTTGTCCCCTATTTTAACCCTTTTGTATGGTGGGGGAGGGCGGCTATCCACTCCTTCTTTTGCTGAAACCAATGCTTCAGCGTCCGGTGGCCGTAAAGCTTGATTGAAATCTCAATCAGCCCCCGTTTAAGGTCGTGCAGGCGCAGCAGCAGGAAAAATGCCCGCTTGAGGATATGGCGAAGGCCGTAGAAGCTGAGCATGGCGGTGATGGTGTCGTATTGCAGCCCGTGCTGGCTGAAGTGGGCCGGTTCGAATACGACATGGTGGGCGTCATAAAGCTGCCAGTCGCGGGTGGTTATCCGCTCCTGACGGGTCAGTTCCTGATAGGTTCGCGTGCCGGGAAGCGGGGTCAGGATCATGAACTGCACTGAATGGAGTTTGTTCCGTTTGGCAAAGGCGGCCGTGCCGCTGATTACGGAAGCGTCGTCGGTATCGGCCCCGAAGACAAACATGCCATGCACCCGGATGCCGTATTGCCGGAGTTTGTGGATGGCCTTTTCGATTTTTTCGACCGTCTGTTTCTTGTTGTAGGCTTTAAGGGTTTCGGGATTGATCGACTCAAACCCTATATAGAGCAGGTAACAGTTGGATTTCTTCAGGAGGCCGAGAAGTTCGTCATCGTCGGCCACATCAACGCTGGCCTGGGCGGTCCAGTGGGGAGTCAGGTTTTCGCTTATCATGGCGCGGAGCAGTTCCTTGGCCCGCTTTTTGTTGATGGTAAAATTGTCATCGTAGAAGAAAATCCAGTCGTCGGGGTTCTTTACCCCGTTCTCGCGGCAGAGTTCCTTGTGCTGTCTCAACTCCGCCAGAACCCGTTCGGTGCTCTTATGGCGGAATTGGCGTCCGAACATGTTGGAGACGGAGCAGAACTCGCAGTCGTAGGGGCAGCCGCGGCTGGTCATGATGGGGGTGACATCCATCTTCTTTTCCCAGTTGGTGATCAGCCGGAAATCGGGTATCGGCGATTTGTCCATATTCTTGATGTAGGCGGTATTGGGATTGTGCACAACCGTTCCGCCGCGCCACCAGCTAAGGCCGCCGACTTCCTCAAACCCGCTCTTGCGCTCCAGCGCTTCGATGAACGGTACTATGGTGTCGTCCGCCTCGCCGCGCAACACATAGTCGCAGTGTAACAGGGCCTCCTCCGGCAGGTAGGTGGCGTGCGCCCCTCCTATAAAGACGGTTTTTCCCATCTTGCGGAAAATTCTGGCGAATTCATAGCCGCGCGGCGCTGTTGATGTGATGATGGAGATGCCGACGGCGTCGGCCGTTTCAATGTCCTCCATGCGGATGCGGCCCAGCTCTTCAATCTGCACCCGGGCGTCGTGTCCCCTGTCACGCAGGATGGTTGCCAGCAGGATGGTGCCGAGGCGGGGGAGGGGCATACGGGAGTAAATATGCAGGTCGGGGGATTTTGCTTCAACGAAGATAATCCGCATAGGTGGCCTCCTCATAACAAGCGCAATTATGTCCGCGATGATTGTGCCGTGGAATTCACTCTTGTCCTAAATAGGCTCCCGGTTCCCGCCTGTTTTGGATGGCGGTGTGTGGCGTTATTAAGAAATCATTGACGGTATTATACCATTTTATTATGAAAGGGTGCCGATTAAGTTCGCGGGATGATTCTCCTGCTTTCCGGAGGCGGGACGCCATTTTCGGGTAGTGAGTCAGTTTGAGTTATCCCGTTTTTTCCCTCCCCTTGCATTGCAAGGGGAGGTGCAGGAGGGGTTAAAAACCTCCCCTGTATCCCCTCCTTGCAAAGGAGGGGACTACTCTGTTACCAAGTTAATTTCAAACTGACCCGCTACCCATTTTCGCCAAAAGGTGGCATAGGCCGCCGCGCGTTGGTATGATTGAGGGATGGGAAATATGAAAAAGGTGTTTCTGGGCGTCACCGGCGGCATTGCCGCGTACAAGATGCCCGATTTCGTCCGCCTTCTTAAGAAAGAAGGGGTCGACGTGCATGTGGCAATGACCAAAAATGCCGAACAGTTTGTTACCTCCACCGCGTTGCGGTCGGTTTCGGGCAACCGGGTGCTTACCGCCGATTGGGGCCATCAGGGCGACCCGTTCGACCACCTGAACATTACCCAGGACGCCGATGCGGCGTTGATTGCCCCCGCGACGGCCAATTTCATCGCCAAGATGGCGCATGGTATCGCGGACGATCTTCTTTCCACGGCGGTGTTGGCCCTGGAATGCCCGGTTTATGTGGCCCCCGCCATGAATCCCCGGATGCTGCAAAACCCCGCCGTGGCGGAAAACCTCCGCATTCTCGAATCGCGCGGGGTGCGGATCATCCCGCCGGAGAGCGGCGCGATGGCCTGCGGCGACGAGGGGGTGGGGCGGCTCCCGGCGCTTGAGCAATTGCGGGACGTTCTGCTTGCCGCCCGTGTGCGGAAACAGGATTTTAACGGGAAGCGGGTCATCGTCACCGCCGGCCCGACCGAAGAACCGATTGATCCCGTGCGTTACCTCACCAACCGCTCCTCGGGCAGAATGGGAACCGCCATTGCCCGCGCCGCCGCCGCCCGCGGAGCGCGGGTGACGCTCATCCACGGTCCGATGGCAATCCCGTTGCCGGCGGGAGTGGAGACGGTCGCGGTGCGGACCGCGCGGGATATGCTGGATGCGCTGGAATCCCGCTTCGACGCGTGCGATATGCTGGTAATGGCCGCCGCGGTTTCCGATTACCGCGCCGCCGCCGCCGCGCCGCAAAAGATCAAAAAAAAGAATGCCCCGCTGACGTTGGCGCTGGTTCAAAACCCCGATTTGCTGGAGATTCTGGGGAAGAAGAAGGGGAACCGCGTGATAGTCGGCTTCGCCGCCGAGACCGAAGACCTGGCGCACAACGCGCGGGAAAAAATGCGGCGCAAAAACCTCGACCTTGTCTGCGCCAACGATGTGAGCCGTCCCGATATCGGGTTCGACGGCGCGTACAACGAGCTGGTGATCATTCCCCGCGGGCAGGAACCGCTGCATACCGGCAGGCTCACGAAGGAGGCGCTGGCCGATATCGTGCTGGATGAAGCGTTGAAAGCGGAAGCCGCCGCGATTGCCGCGTCCGGCGGGACAAAGTAATCCTTCACCGAAGGGGAGCGTGATGAAGGAGATCGAAGCCTATTTCAGATACCTGCGGACGATTGGCGTTGAGTTTGTGGAGCCGGGTTCACCTTTGCCTCGTCCCGTGCTGGCGCAATCGGCCGCGGTTTCCACCGCGCCGCCGCTCCCCGCTTCCCCGCCGGTTGCCGCCGCCCTTGAAGTGATTGCCCGCGAAGCGGCCGCCTGCACCGCCTGCGGCCTGCACAAAACGCGCACGCAAACCGTGTTCGCCGATGGAAACCCGGCGACCGGGCTTATGTTCGTGGGGGAGGCGCCGGGGGCCGACGAGGATGAACAGGGAAAACCGTTCGTCGGACGCGCCGGGCAGCTGTTGACCAAGATGATCGAGGCTATCGGCTTCCGCCGCGAAGACGTCTATATAGCCAACGTGCTCAAGTGCCGCCCGCCGAAGAACCGCGACCCGTTGCCGGACGAAGTGGCCGCGTGCGAGGGGTTTTTGAAGCGGCAGATCGCGGTTGCGCGGCCGGCCATCATTTGTGCGCTGGGAGCGCATGCCGCCCACACGCTGCTTAGGGAGGAGACCCCCATTGGGCGCATGCGGGGGCGGATTTATGATTACGAGGGTGTGCCGCTTTTAGCGACCTATCATCCCTCGTTTTTATTGCGTTCGCCGGGACACAAGAAAGAGGCGTGGGAAGACCTGCAGAAGCTGCGGGATGAATACTGGCGGCTGAAAAAGAAACCGGATAAAGGCTGAAGCGGCGGCGGATGAAAACGGTTTTGAAAACGGTTCTTATGGCGATGGGGCGGGCGCTTGCCATCCTCCTCAAGGCGCTGTCATGGTGCATCGAAGCCGGGGCACGTTTTGTGGGCGCCCGCACGTTGCGCCAACTGTTGATTGTGGCCGCCGCCTTTGCCGGCGGCTGCGTCATCGGCGTGGCGGCGTTGGTGGCGGGCTACGTCAGCTACTACCGCGGGCAGATGCCGGACGTGGCGCGGCTGAAAAACTACAATCCCTCGCTGGTGACCACCATTTATGACCGCAAGGGGAACGTGGCGGCGGAGTTTTACACGGAGCGCCGCGTCCTCCTCAAATATGAAGATATTCCCGACCTGATGAAGAAGGCGACCCTCGCCATTGAAGACGAGAAGTTTTTTCAGCACGGCGGCATTGATGTGATTGGGATATTCCGCGCGGCGGCGGTGAACCTGAAGGCGGGCGAAGTGGTGCAGGGGGGGAGCACCATTACCCAGCAGGTGGCCAAGGTGATGTTCCTGTCGCGCGAACGAACCTTCGCGCGCAAGCTCAAGGAATTCATCATCGCGTTTGAGCTGGAGCGGCACCTGACGAAAGAAGAGATACTGGATGTCTACCTCAACCAGATTTATTACGGCCACGGCTGCTACGGCGTGGAAGCGGCCGCCGGGCTTTATTTCGACAAACCCGCCAAGAAGCTTACGTTGGGCGAGATAGCGCTCCTGGCCGGCCTTCCCAAGGCGCCCAACAGCTATTCCCCGTTCAATAACGAAAAGGGGGCCGTGTACCGCCGGGGGTTGGTGCTGCGGCGGATGCTCGATTCGCATTACATCACGCAAGAGCAGGCGGACAAGGCGAACGCCGAGCCGGTGAAGCTGGCTGAATTCAAGCACACATCGAACGATATCCCGTATTTCGCCGAACACATCCGGCGCTACCTCTACACAAAATACGGGGCCGACAAGCTCTATCACGAGGGGCTGCGCGTTTATACCACGCTGGACACCGGTTGGCAGATGCAGGCGCAGCGGGCGCTTGCCGACGGCATCGAGGAGAACGACCGCCGCATCGGTTGGCGCGGCATCGCCGGGCATATCGATCCCGCGCGGGAAGAACCCGGCTGGGAGAAGCTGAACCCCGTCATGGACAAAATAAGCGAAGAAGATTATTTCGCCAAGGGGAAGGCGTACAAGGGGGTGGTGACGAAGGTGGCGCCGGACAGGATCGCCGTGTCGGTCAACGGCGTGCCGGGAACCATCGAAGCGGCGTTCTTCGCATGGGCTCACGAGTATAATCCCAAGGAAGACGGCCGCGGCTACCAGCCGGTGAAAGATGCCACCCGGCTGGTGAAGCCCGGCGACATCATCGAAGTGAAGCTGCTGGATGACATCCGCAAGGGGGCGTTGCAGCTGATGTTGCACCAGACCCCCGCGTTGCAAGGGGCGCTGGTGAGCCTGGACTACGCCAGCGGGGAAATCCGCGCGATGGTGGGGGGCTACGACTTTGGGAAGAGCCCCTTCAATCGCGCGGTGCAGGCGTTGCGCCAGCCCGGCTCCGCCTTCAAGCCGGTCATTTATTCCGCCGCGCTGGATCGCGGCTTTACCCCTTCCACCATCGTGATCGATTCGCCGGTGACGCTGGAAGGGGCCGAAGAGGAGCAGGCCTGGAAGCCGGCCAATTTCGCCAACGCTTTCTACGGGCCGACCACCATTCGCACCGCCGTCACCGAATCGCGGAACGTCGTTACCATCAAGGTGCTGGACAAGATCGGCATCCACTATGTGATCGATTGGGCCCGTGCGCTGGGGATCGTGTCCCCGCTGAAGCCGGATCTTTCCGTCGCGCTCGGCTCATCGAGCGTATCGCTGATGGAACTGACTTCGGTTTACGGCGTGATCGCGAACAAGGGAATGCGTCTCGAGCCCATCGCCATCCGCCGCATCGAAACCCTCGACGGCAAGGTGCTGGAAACCGCCGAACCGGCGCCGATTCAGGTGATGCCGGAAGATACCGCCTACCTTATGACCAATGTGATGACCGGCGTGGTGGAGGAAGGAACCGCCACGGCCGTTCGTTCCCTGGGGGCGCCGACGGCGGGGAAGACCGGCACCACCAATGATTATGTGGATGCCTGGTTCATCGGCTTCACTTCGGGCGTGGTGACCGGCGTCTGGATTGGCCGTGATCAGCGTGAACCGATCGGCAAAAACGAGGTGGGGGGCCGCGCCGCCGCCCCGATATGGCTCAACTATATGCGCACGGTGATCAAGGACCTTGAGGTGAAGCCGTTCACGCCCCCCAAAAACATCGTTTTTGTCCGGATCAACAAGGAAACGGGGTTGTTGACCACGCCGGATGACCCGCAATCGTTTTTTGAAAGCTTCAAGGAAGGAACCGAACCCCGCGAGTTCGGCCAGCGTCCGGCCCTCAAAGCGGCCGCGCCCCCGGCGGCGGCCGTGCCGGGAACCGCTCCCGCCGTCCATTAGAGATTGCGCCTAGACCTAAAATAGTTCAATAAAGGGGGAGTCTGTAGTAGAATCAGTCTTGATTCGGGGCGGTTTTTTGCCGGAATATTATGCACGGTTTCGCCGATGCGGCGCGGGGCAAGGGGGGACATTCGATGAAGTTTAAAAACAATAACGGAGTTTACCGCTTTTGTGGCCGTGTGCTCGCGCTGTCCGCCGTGTGCGCCGCTTTGTGGTGCGCCGCGCCGGAAACAGCCGCCGCGGAAATGCGGGTCACCGCCGGCGTTGAACGGTTCAGCTGGGGTGAATACAGCGGCGGCGTGAAAATGCTGGACGAAAGCGGGCCGCGCTATGTGGCCGGTTTTACCTGGCTGCGGGACGGCCGGTCCGGGCTGTTGCTGGGCTATAACGGCAAGCTGTATTCCGGCGATGTCACCTATAATGGCCGCGCTTGCAGCGCGAGCGGACAGTGTTCGCCATTTTCCACCACGACCGGTTACCAGGGGATGCTCAATGAGGCGTTGCTGCATTACCGGCTTGATTCCAGCATACAACCGGGCGATGCGGACCGGCATTACCTTGATCTGGTCGCGGGGCTGGGGGTGGATTTCTGGACGCGCGACATCAAGAAGGACGGCGGCGTGGCGGGCTATAAGGAGAATTACACCATCGGTTTCCTCCGCGCGGGGATTGCGATGTTGCCGGCAAAAAGCGGGCTGGAAGCCGCCGCCGGCTTTAAGTATCCCCTGTATCTGAATGAAATAGTCGGCTTCAAAGCCCTCGGCGCGGATGACGACCCGGTGCTGCATCCGAAGGCGGACATCAGTTATTACGCATCCGTCGGCTGGCGTTTCAACAATCCGTGGAGCGTCACGCTCGAATTCGACAGCTACCGGTTCAAGGAATCGGATCCCGTGACCTATACCGCCGGCGGCGTTTCCGCCGGTGCGATAGTGCAACCGGAAAGCCGGATGGAAGTGATGACCCTTAAGGCGGGGTATTCGTTCTAGCCGCCTCTTTTCAGTTGAGCCGGCAAATAAGCCTGAGGGGGGCGCTCAAGTTTTTCTGGCGGTTGGCCGTTAACCAGTAAGCGTAATTCTTCGCAGAGATAACACGGATGAACATACTTGTTACCGGCGGCGCCGGATTTATAGGCTCCCATTTGGCCGACGCGCTGGTTTCGCGCGGCCATGCGGTACGCATTCTGGACAGTCTCGACCCGCAGGTGCATCCCGGCGGGAACCCGCCGTCCTATCTGAACCAGCACGCGGAATTTATCAAAGGGGATGTGCGCGACCGCGCCGCCATGAAAAAGGCGCTGGCCGGCGTTGAGGCGGTGTTCCACCATGCCGCCGCCCTCGGGGTGGGGCAATCGCAGTACAAGGTGGAATATTTCGCCGACGTGAACGCGCGGGGAACCGCCGTGCTGATGGACATCCTCGCCAACGAACCCCACGCCGTGCGCAAGGTGGTGGTCGCCTCCAGCATGAGCGGCTACGGGGAAGGGGAGTATGCCTGCCCCCGTTGCGGCACCGTGAAAGGAGCCATGCGCCGCACCGCCGATCTGGAAAAAGGCGACTGGAACAATTATTGCCCGCGGTGCGGCGAACGGCTGACCGCCGCCGCCACGCGCGAAGATGCCCGCCGCACCCCCAACTCCATCTACGCTGTCACCAAGATGACGCAGGAAGAGATCGTGCTCAATATCGGCCTCACCTACGGCATTCCGGCCGTGGCGCTGCGCTACTTCAATGTTTACGGGCCGCGCCAATCGCTTTCCAACCCCTATACCGGCGTGGCCGCCATCTTCATGACCCGCATCAAGTGCGGCAAGGCCCCGGTGGTGTACGAAGACGGCGGGCAGACGCGCGACTTCGTATCGGTGGCCGACGTGGTGGCGGCCAACCTGCTGGCGCTGGAGAAGAGCGGCGCCGATTACCATGCGGTCAATATCGGCGGCGGCGTCCCAACGCCGGTACGCGCGGTGGCCGAAACGCTGGCCCGCCTGCACGGCCGCCCCGATATCGCCCCGCACATCACCGGCACGTTCCGCAAAGGGGACATCCGCCACTGCTTTGCCGATCTCGCCCGCGCGCGGGAGCTGCTCGGTTATGTTCCCGCCGTCGGCTTTGAGGAGGGGATGTGGCGGCTCATCGAGTGGGCCCGCACGGCGGAAGCCAGCGATAAATTCGACCTCGCCGCGAAAGAACTGGCGGACAGGGGATTGGCATGAGCACTACCGCCGTCATCACCGGAGGGGCGGGATTCATCGGCTGCAACGCCGCCGCCCGTTTTTTGGAAAAAGGGTGGCGCGTTGTCATTATCGATAACTGCGCGCGCAAAGGGGCGCGGCGCAACCTCGCGTGGCTCCGCGCCAAAAACGGCGACCTCGTGTTTTTGAAAGAGGATGTCCGCCGCGCCGCCGCGATGGACCGCATTTTTTCCAAATACGCCGATGCGGCGCTGGCATTGCATCTCGCCGGGCAGGTGGCCGTAACCACCTCGGTCGCGGATCCGCGCACGGATTTCGAGACCAACGCGCTGGGCGCGTTCAACGTGCTGGAAGCTATCCGCAAAGCATGCGGGCTGTCGCCGTCGCGGCGTGGTACATCGCCGTTCCTTATCTACGCCAGCACCAACAAGGTGTATGGCGGCATGGAGCGTGTCCCGGTGGTGGAGCGCGGCGGACGCTACGCATACCGCGATTTCAAGCATGGCGTGCCGGAGACGATGCAGCTCGACTTTCATTCACCCTACGGCTGTTCCAAAGGGACGGCCGACCAGTATGTGATGGACTATCACCGCATTTACGGCCTGCAAGGGGTGACGTTGCGGCAATCGTGCATCTACGGCTACCGCCAGTTCGGCGTGGAGGATCAGGGGTGGGTGGCGTGGTTCACCATCGCCGCGCACCTGGGGAAGAAGATCACCATCTACGGCGACGGCAAACAGGTGCGCGACATGCTGTTCATCGACGACCTGCTGGATGTCTATGAGGCCGCGTTCAAGAAGAGGAAAGCCGCGGCCGGCAAGGCGTATAACATCGGCGGCGGGCCGCGCAACACGATGAGCCTTTTGGAACTGCTCGGCTATCTGGAAAAATCGTTGGGGAAGAAAATTCCGCTCAAGTTCGCTAAAACCCGTCCCGGCGACCAGCCGGTATTCATCAGCGATATCCGCAAAGCGCAACGCGGCCTCGGCTGGCGGCCGAAGGTCTCCGCGAAGGAGGGCGTCGAACGCCTCTCCCGCTGGGTTTCCGAAAACCTTTCCCTCTTCAGGTAGGCCCGGCTTTATTAGCATGTCATTCTGAAGGAGCATCTGCGACTGAAGAATCTCTTTCCGGAAAGATATCCTTCGCCCGTGGCTCAGGATGACAAGAATGGGATAATGGAGTCTTTACTCCATCGTGGTTTCGCCGGTTTTGTCGATGGCGCAGATGAGCGTGTGCCACGCGAGGCTGGCGCATTTGATGCGCGAGGAGAATTCACGCACCCCCTGAAAGATCGTCAGCTTGCCGAGGTGGTGTTCCTGCGTGGCGGGGTCGAGGTCGCCCAGCACCATCTTGTGGAACTCGTCGAACACCACCTTTGCTTCGGCGGCGGTTTTCCCTTTTAAGAAAGTGGTCATCAGGCTGGCGCTCGCCTTGCTGATGGCGCAGCCGGAGCCGGTGAACGACACATCCTCTATCACATCGCCCGGCGTGATCTTCAGGTAGATGTTTATCTTGTCGCCGCAGAGCGGGTTGTGCCCGTTGCAGGAGTGGGCGGTATCGCCGATTTCCCTGAAGTTGCGCGGGTTCTTGTTGTGGTCGAGGATGACCTGTTGGTACAGCTCGCTTTGGTACGACATTACGCGAAAACCTCCAGCACTTTTTGCAGGGCTTTGGCCAAGTGGTCTATCTCCTGCTTCGTATTATAGAAGGCCAGCGAGGCGCGGCTGGTGGCGGGCACGCCGTAGCGGGCCATGAGCGGCTGGGCGCAGTGGTGGCCGCCCCGTACGCAGACCCCTTCGTGGTCGATGATGGTGACGATGTCGTGCGGATGCGCCGCATCCATCGTGAAAGAGATGATCGCCCCCTTGCGCGGCGCGGTGCCGATGATGCGGAGTCCCGGCACCTTTGAAAGAACAGCGGTGCCGTATTCCAGCAACTCGTGTTCATACGCCGCGATGTTATTCATGCCGATGCCGGTGAGGTAATCCACCGCCGCGCCGAGGCCGATCACCTGCGAGATGGCGGGGGTGCCCGCCTCGAACCGGCCCGGCGGCTTGGAAAACGTGGTTTTTTCGATGCTGACGGCATTAATCATGTCGCCGCCCAAAACATATGGGGGCAGCGCATCCAGCAGTTCGTATTTTCCATAGAGAACGCCGACGCCGCTGGGGCCGTACATTTTGTGACCGGAGAATGCGTAGAAATCGCAGTCGATGCCGCGCACGTCGATAGCCATATGCGGGGTGCTCTGTGCGCCGTCCACCAAAACTTTTACGCCCGCGCCGTGCGCCATTTTGCAAATCTCTTTCACGGGGTTCACCGTCCCCAGCACGTTGGAGCACATGGTCACGGCCACCAGCTTTGTTTTGGGGCCGAGGAGTTTGGCGAACTCTTCCATGATGATTTCGCCGCTGTCGGTAATCGGGGCGACGCGGAGCACCGCCCCCTTTTCCTGGCAGAGGAGTTGCCACGGCACGAAGTTGGCGTGGTGCTCCATCTGGGTGACGATAATCTCATCGCCGGCGCCGATAAACTTTTTTCCAAAGCTGTACGCGGCGAGGTTGATCGACTGCGTTGCGCCGCTGGTGAAGATGATTTCGCGCGGGTCGGCGGCATTGATGAACTTCTGCACCTTTTTCCGCGTCTGTTCAAAACTGTCGGTGGCGCGCTCGCCCAAGCGATAGCTGCCGCGCCGGACGGTGGCGTATTCCTTGCTGTCGAAATCGCGTATCCGGTTTATGACCACCCACGGTTTTTGGGTGGTGGCGGCGTTATCGAGGTAGACCAGCGGTTTGTCCCCCTCCAGCGCGGCGAGCATCGGGAAATCGGCCCGGATTTTTTCCACGTTAAAATCGGTCATGTCAGTTGACTCCAAATCCTTTTGCTTCCAGTTTGCCGATGAGCATGTCGCGCGCGTCGAGGGCGGCGTCCTCTTGCGGGATGGCCCCGATAACGCTCTGGGCGAAGCTGGTGGTGAGCAGCGCGCGCGCCCGCGCCTCCGCGATGCCGCGGCTCTTGAGGTAGAAAATCTGATCCTCGTCGATCTTGCCGACGGTGGCCCCGTGCGTGCATTTCACGTCGTCGGCATAGATGGAAAGCCACGGCTTGTTATCGGCCACGGCGTCCGGCGAGAGCATCAGGTTGTTCACCAGTTGGTTGCTGTCCGTGAGTTGCGCGCCGGGATGCACGGTTACGCAGGTATCCACGCTGCTGTGCCCGGCGTCGTGCAGGATGTTTTTAAAATGCTGGCGGCTTTGGCAGCGGGGGGCCTCGTGGTGTACCCGCACATAATGGTGAGCCTCTTCCTTCTTCTCAAGGATCGCGACGCCCGAAAGGGAAAGTTCCGCCCCTTCCCCCTGCAGGCGGCATTCGCTGTGGTGCCGCATCATCTTGCCCCCTTTGGAGGCGATGACGCCGTTGAAGCGGCCGTATTTTTTGGCGGCCAGGCGGGTTTTGGCAAGATGCACCGCCGCCGTGTCGTCGGACTGGATGTAGGCCCAGTCGAGCGTGGCGGCAATGCCGAGCTGCAGGTCGAAAAGCGCGTTGCAGAGGTACGCACCCGCATCGCCGGCCGATTTCACGATGACGACCGCTTTGGCCCCTTCACCCAGGTCGAGGGTGACGGCGGGGAAGGTTGCGTTCAGCCGCTCTTTCGCGGATGTGGAGTAGACGATGATTTGCAGCGGCGCGGAGAGTTTCGCCCCCGCTTTGACGCCGATGGCGAGGCCGCTGGAGCAAAACGCGCCGTTCATCGCGGCGGTGATGTCGTTTTCGGCGGCGGCCGCGTCGCGCAGGCGCGCACCCGCATCGGCCATCGCATCCGCCAGCGGGCGGGCGGTCAGTTCTTCGCGCACCGCGCTGATGTCGGAAAGCCCCGGATAATAGACGCCGTCGGCGATGACGAGGAACGATTTTTCGCAGCCGTGGTAGACCAGCTTCCGCACGGCGGCGGGGGAAAGCCCCTCCACGCCGAACTTCGGCTGGAACGGGAGGTCGATGTGCGGGCGGACGTTGGCAAAGGTGAACATCTCATGCTTGCGCCCCGGCAGCCCCCCGAGTTCCATGATCCGCGCCAGCGCCGCCTCGTTCACCGCGCGGAACTCCGTTTTCTGGGCGAAGCGGTCCAGCGCCGCGAAGAAAGGGGAGTCTTTGACTATCGGTTCTCCGGGAGCCATCTTATTTCTCTTTCAGGTAGCTGTCGTAGCCGGTCTGTTCCAGTTCTTCGGCCAAGTCCATGCCGCCGGAGCGGACGATCTTTCCCCGGATCAGCACATGCACATGGTGCGGCTTGATGTACTGCAATATGCGGGGGTAGTGGGTGATGACCAGCAGGCTGTTGCCCGGCCCGGCCAGCTTGTTCACCCCTTCGGCCACTACTTTCAGCGCGTCGATGTCGAGGCCGGAGTCTATTTCGTCCAGTATCGCCACCTTCGGTTCCAGCAGGGCCATCTGGAGGATTTCGTTCTTTTTCTTTTCGCCGCCGGAGAAGCCTTCGTTCACGCTCCGTTCCTTGAAGCGGCTGTCCATGCTGAGGAACTTCATCTTGGCGTTCAGCAGCTCGTCGAAGTCCAGCGGGTCGACCGGCTCCAGCTTTTCGTGCTTGCGCTTTTCGTTGTAGGCCATGCGGAGGAACTCGGCGTTGTTCACGCCGGGGATTTCCACCGGGTACTGGTAGGCGAGGAACATCCCCTCCAGCGCCCGCTTTTCCGGCGTCATCTCCAGCAGGTTCTTGCCGTTAAAGGTGACGCCGCCGCCGGTGACGGCATAGGCGGGGTGGCCGATAAGGATTTTACTCATGGTGCTTTTGCCGTGGCCGTTCGGCCCCATGATGCCGTGGATTTCCCCCGGCTTCACCGTGAGCGATATTCCCTTGAGGATCTCGGCTTCGCCGAATCCCGCGCGCAATTCTTTTATTTCAAGCATTTTATGCGGCCGTTTCATCTTTTGTAACACGCGCCATAATGCCCACTATCGTGATGCCAACAATTTCTTTTGCCTTTTCGTCATAGCGGACGATAACCCCTTCGCCTATGTCTTTCCCGACAGCGGGCCGGGGTTCGCCCGCTGAAATATACAAAACATCCGCTTCCTCATCATACTCCCAGTTTAACGAGGGTTTCCCTTCAAGAATTTTTATCGCTTCCATAAAATTATTCTCCTTTTCGATGGATTTATCCGACGCTGTGTTCCAGTTTCAGCGCGAGCAGTTTCTGCGCCTCCACCGCGAACTCCATCGGCAGTTGGTTGAATACGTCTTTGCAAAATCCGTTGAGTATCGTCCGTATCGCCTCTTCCTTCCCGATGCCGCGTTGCTGGAAGTAAAGAAGCTGCTCCTCGCTTATCTTCGAGGTGGAGGCTTCGTGCTCCACCTGCGCGTTCTCGTTTCCCACGTCGATATAAGGGAACGTGTGCGCCGAGCATTTGTCCCCCACCAGCATGCTGTCGCATTGGGTGTAATTGCGGGCGCCCTCCGCCACGCTTGCCACCTTGACCAGGCCGCGGTAGGCGTTGCTCGCCACGTCCGCCGATATCCCTTTCGAGATGATGACGGAGCGGGTGTTCTTGCCGATGTGGATCATTTTGGTGCCGGTGTCGGCCTGCTGGTGTCCGGTGGTGAGCGCCACGGAGTAGAACTCGCCTTGCGAGTTGTCGCCGATCAGCACACAGCTTGGATATTTCCAGGTGATGGCGGAGCCGGTCTCTATCTGCGTCCAGCTTATCTTGCTGTTCACCCCCTGGCACTTGCCGCGCTTCACCACGAAGTTGTAGATGCCCCCCTTGCCGGTATCCGGGTCGCCGGCGAACCAGTTCTGCACGGTGCTGTATTTGATGTCGGCGTTATCCAGCGCCACCAGCTCGACGATGGCGGCGTGGAGTTGCCGCGTGTCGAACGCCGGGGCGGTGCATCCCTCGATGTAGCTCACCGAGCTGTTCTTGTCGCAGATGATGAGCGTCCGCTCGAACTGGCCGGTCTCTTCCGTGTTGATGCGGAAGTAGGTGGAAAGCTCCATCGGGCATTTGGTGTCCGGCGGGATGTAGACGAACGAGCCGTCCGAGAAGACGGCGCTGTTGAGCGCGGCGTAGAAGTTGTCGGTTATCGGCACCACCGAGCCGAGATATTTCTTCACCAGTTCGGGGTGCGTGTGCAGCGCTTCGGAGATGGAGCAGAAGATGATCCCCTGTTTGGCCAGCTTTTTCTGGTGGGTGGTCGCCACGCTCACCGAATCGAACACCGCGTCCACCGCCACGTTGGAAAGCCGTTTCTGCTCCATCAGCGGTATGCCGAGTTTCTCGAAGGTGTGCAGGATTTCCGGCGGCACCTCGTCGATGCTTTGCAGCTTTTCCTTTTTCTTCGGGGCGGAGTAATAGGAGATGTCTTGAAAATCTATCGGGTCGATTTGCAGGTGCGCCCAGTTCGGGTGCTTCATGGTGAGCCACTGGCGGTACGCGGCCAGCCGGAACTCCAGCATGTAGTCCGGCTCGTTCTTTTTTGCCCAGATGGCGCGCACGGTTCCTTCGTTCAGCCCCTTGGGCAGCACATCCGCTTCTATATCGGTCGTAAAACCGTATTTGTATTCCCGTTTAGTCAATTCGGAAATATCTTGTTTGTTATCCGGTTCGGCCATAAAAACCTCTGCAATGAACACTTGTTGATTTCTAATTATCTTATCACGATTAGAAGGGGAAACCGCCCGTTTACGGGTTGATAAAAGTCAGGGTGTCAGGCGGCGGCGGGGGAGGGGCGGAGCGCCTTTCGCAACTCGTGCGCCACCAGGAAGAGGGCGGCGGCGGCCAGCGGGTAGCGCCATTCCGCGGCGGTGAGCGGCGCGGTGTGGAAAAAGGGGTTGATCCACGGCACGTAGACAATCGCCAGCACGAAGAGGAGCGAGGCGAAGAAGGCGGCCAGCAGATGGCCGTTGGTAAACAGGTAGACGCCGAAGACCGACTTGTCCGTGCGGCGCGAGAGGATATTCATGAACTGGCAGAGGACGATGGCGCTGTAGGCGGCGGCCAGCGCCCGCTCGTAATGCAGCGTTTCGTGCGCGTGGCCGTAGTAGATTCCCATGAACGCGCCGAACGCGAACAGCCCCATGAGAAAGCCGAAGAAGATGATGTTCGGAAGCGTTTCCCGGTTGATGATGTGGTGATGCAGTGAACGCGGCGGGCGGGTCATGAGGCCCGGCTCCGGCGGGTCGTAGGTCAGGAAGGTGAGCGGGAGCATTTCGCCGATGAGGTCGACCGCGAGAATTTGCACCGCCAGTAATGGTTGGGGAATGCCCCAAAAGCCTCCCGCGAAACCGAGCAGCACGCAGGAAAGCTCGCCAAAGTTCGAGGTGAGGGAGGAGGTTATGGTCTTTTCGAGGTTGCGGTAGATCGTGCGCCCTTCCCGGATGGCGACGACGATGGTGGCGAAGTTGTCGTCCAGCAGCACGAGGTCGGCCGCTTCGCGCGCCACCTCGCTTCCCTTGAGCCCCATCGCGATGCCGATGTCGGCCCGCTTGAGCGATAGCGCATCGTTGACCCCGTCGCCGGTGACCGCCACCACCTCCCCCCGCGCTTTGAGGATTTCGACGATGCGTAGCTTGTCCCGCGGCGTCACGCGGGAGAAGATGACCGAGCGCGCTTGCAGCGTCCGATCCACAGCCGCGTCGTCCATCCGTTCCAGTTCCTCGCCGTCGATGACCTCCGGCAGGCGTTGGCCATCGGCCAACATGCCGATGGCGTGCGCCACCGATTTGGCGGTGGCGGCGTTATCGCCGGTTATCATCACCACCTTCATATGCGCCGCGTAGGCGGCGGCAACCGCCTCCTTCACGCCGTCGTGCAGGGGATCCAGCATCATGACGATGCCGGAGAAGATCAGATCGCTTTCCGCCTCTTCCCGCGTATGTGTTTCACGCGGGGGGATGTCCCGGTACGCCAGCGCCAGCACCCGCAACGATTGAATGGCGTGGCTCCGGGCGAGGTTCAGCAGCCGCTCGCGGTCGGCGTCCGTCAGCGGTTTCACGATGCCGTCGGTTGCATAAAACGCGCAGGCGGCCAGCACGGTTTCGGGCGCCCCCTTGGCAAAGACGATACGCTTTTCCTTGTGTTGGCGCACCACCGACATCCGCTTTCGCTCGTTATCGAAGGGGAAGAGGGTGATGCGGGGGTAGAGGCGGTCCACCTCGTCAAGATCATACCCCGCCTTTTGGGCGAGCGTGGCGAAGGCGGCGTCGGTGGGGTCGCCCACGGCGTACCATGCGCGGTGTTCGGCGTCGGGGGGGTGGACGGTTCCGGTGGAGGCGAGATAGCCGTCGAGAAAAAAGACTTTCAGGTCGCCGATGGTCTCGCGGTGATAGCTTTTCCCGGCCGTGTCGACGATTTCGCCTATGGGGGCGTAGCCGTGACCGGAGATGAAGAAGACGCGGCCGCCGAAGTGGCAGTGGCTGATGGTGATCTCGTTGCGGGTGATGGTGCCGGTTTTATCGGAGGCTATGGCGGTGGCGGCCCCGATGGTTTCTATGGCGGAAAGTTTTTTGGCCACCGCGTTTTGCCGCCCCAGCCGCCGCATCCCCAGCGCCAGCGCCACGGATATCTGGGTCGGCATTCCTTCCGGCACCAGCGCCGCCGCCACGCCGATGGCGAAGACCAGCGCCTCGTGCAGCGGCGTTTGGAAGAGGAGCTTCACGGCGAACAGAACGGCCATCACCGCGAGCGTGATGCGGGTGAGCTTGCGCGCGAGGTCGCCCACCTCCTTTTGCAAGGGGGAGGGAACCATGCCGATTTCTTCCGTGCCGGCGGCGATGCGGCCGATTTCGCTGTTCATGCCGGTGGCGAAAACGATGCCGCGGGCCGCGCCGCGCGCCACCGTCACGCCGCTGAAGACACAGTTGTCCTGGTTGGTCACCGGCACGTCGCGCGTGATGGCCAGCGCGTGGCTTTTAGGCTGCGGCATCGTTTCGCCGGTGAGGAGGAAATCGTTGGTTGCGAAATTTTCGCTTTCGGCAAGACGGATGTCGGCCGGTACGCCGTCCCCCTCCTCCATCAGCACCACGTCGCCGGGGACGAGGTGCAGCGCGCTGATCTCCAGCACCGAACCATCGCGCACCACCTTCGCTTCGGGTATCATCATGGCGACGAGCGCCTCGATTATTTTTTCCGCTTTATATTCCTGGTAGAAACGGATGCCGGTGTTTGCCGCCACGATGCCGAACATAAGCAGCGCGTCGCGGTACACTCCCAGATATACGGAGATGAGGCCCGCCGCAATAAGGATGATAACCAACAGGTCGGTCAACTGTTCCAGCGCAATGCGCGGCATGGAACGCTTGTTTATTTTTTCGATCCGGTTGGGGCCGCTGGCCTTCAGGCGGCGCGCCGCCTCCTCCCCGGAGAGTCCGTTATGCGGGTCGGTCCGCAGCGCGGCGGCCGTATCGGCGACGGAACAGCGGTAAAATTTCATGTCGGGCATTATGCTTATATTGTAATACGTCCGCGCCTCCCCGGCGATGCGGGAGATGCGGAAAAACGCCATCCCCCTTCTTCCGCCCCGCGCGGGATGGTATAATGCAGCCATCAATTCGGGGAAGGTTTAAAAAATCTTATGGGTAAGCTCAAACGAGCTCTCGCCATCGCCGCGTTTTCGCTTTTCGGTCTTGCGATCCTCACCGCCGGCTTGGCTGTTTTCACTTCCCGCTCCAGCTTCTGCGTTACATGCCACTACATGCAGCCGTTTTACGACAGTTGGCGGAACTCCTCGCACAAAAAGGTCGAATGCATCGAATGCCACTTCGCCCCCGGCCTTAAAGGGGCCATCGCCGGCAAACTGAACGGCTTGGTGCAATTGGTGAAATACACCTCGCTCACCTATAAAAAATCGCGCCCGTGGGCCGAGATACCCGATGAAAGCTGCCTCCGGACCGGCTGTCACGAAACGCGCCTCCTCAAGGGGAGGGTCAACTACAAAGAAGGAGTGGTGTTCGACCACGTCCCGCACCTGGGAGATTTGAAACGGGGAAAGAAACTCCGCTGCACCAGTTGCCACTCGCAGATCGTGCAGGGACTGCATATCACCGTCACGGCGACCGCCTGTTATCTCTGCCACTTTAAAACGGAAGAAGGGGGCGGCACGCCGAAACAGGCCGAATGCACCGTCTGCCACGCCCGCGATGTGATGGCGCGCCGCTCGAAGGCCGGTGAGCTGCGCTATGACCACGGTATCGTGCTGCGCGAGAAGCTGGCCTGCCAGACCTGCCACAGCCACACCGTTATGGGAACCGGCCCCGTCGCCAAGCAAAACTGTTTCGCGTGCCACTGGGATAGCGAACGGCTCAACCAGTTCAGCGACACCGGCCTTATGCACCAAACGCATATTTCCGAAAACAAGATCGAATGTATGCGGTGCCACCTTGCCATCGAACACAAGCTCCGCCCCGGCGACGCCAAAACGGCGGCGGACTGCCAAACCTGCCATCCGTCGCACCACAACGCCACGATTACCCTTTTCACCGGCGAAGGGGCCAGCGGCGTTCCTTCCTTGCCGAACCGGATGTTTCAAATCGGGCTGAACTGCCGGGGTTGCCACATCTCCCACGGCCTGACGGTTGCGGGTGAAAAAGCCCCCGGCTCCTACTATGCCAGCGGCAAAAGCTGCGACACCTGCCACGGACGGGGCTTTAGCAAACTTATCAAAACGTGGCAACGCGCCGCCGATGAGCGTGTCGCCGCGCTGAAAAACGCGGCGGCTGAACTGGAGGGACACTTGGCCGGCAAAGGGGCAAAAACAAAATTGGCCGCCCTGCGCGGAAACCTGGACATCGTCGCGCACGGCAACATCGTGCATAACGTCCGTTATGCGAACGAGATACTGGAAGCGGCGCGGGCCTCCCTCGCGGATATCGGCACACAGGCAAAAGTTTCACTTGCCCTGCCGCCGGCCGGCATAAAGGAACGGAAGCCAAACGCCGATTGCCTCACCTGCCACTTCTACCTGGACAAGGCCGCCCCGCTGTATGCCGGCCTGCCGTTCAATCACAAGACCCACGCCGGAGCCGGGTTTGAATGCCAGCGGTGCCACAGCATCGCGGTGAAACATGCCGAACTGACCATCGACAAGGCGGGATGCGCCCCGTGCCATCACCGGAAAAAAATCACGAAGAAATGCGAGGAGTGCCATACGCCGCAAAACGACATCATTCAGGGACGATGGAACGCGGTGGATGAGCCGAGCATGAAGAGCCTCGATTTCCCCTGCACCAGGTGCCACCTGATGAACGGCAAAAACGTGACGCCGGAGGATTGCGCAGCTTGCCACAAAGATCCCGCCTACGCGGAAAAAATGAAAAAGGGGGTGAAAGACATGGACGCCCTCATCGATGAGTTGCGCGCCGGCACCGCCCGCGCCGGAAAAATGAACCTGTCAGCGGATCAGAAACTGGCCGTTGAAAACGCCCAGGCGTTCGTCCTGGGCATCGTAAACGACGGCAGCCACGGCATGCACAATCCAAAGCCGATCAAACGCGCCGCCAAGGATATCAAGAAGAAGCTTGACGGAATCGCCCCGCCGCCGGAAGCTCCCGTAGCGCAATAAGATGTATTGACCGGCATCAGCCGAAGATGGCCGAGAAGATTATCAGCGCCACAAGCAAGAGTCCGGTCAAAAGGAACATCATGCCGAAAAAGAAAATGGCCCGTTCATACGGTCTTGGCAACTGTTCATCGGTAATGAACGCATCAAGCTCCCCCGCCGCGCGGCGCCGCTCGTATTCGCGGCCGCGTTCTTCCATAAACCGCTCCATCGTCATCCGGCCGGAGAAAATGACGGTATCGACAGGGAAGCTGTCGGGCCTGAGATCCGTATTGAAAAAGTGGATGGTGAAAATAAAGCCTACCGCCAAAAGCGCTTCTTCGCCATGGATAATCGCGGCTATGTTGATTGCCCATCCCGGCAGGAACCAGGTGAACAATTCGGGGAACCAGAGCATAAGGCCGGAGAGGCCGATCACCGGCACGCCCCAGAAGATGGCGAAATAGTCGAACTTTTCCCAGTAGGTCCAGCGGTCGTAGACCGGCCGCGGCCCCTGGCCGACGGACCATTTCACCGTCGCGATGAAATCGCGCACGTCATCCATGTTCGGCGCCATCGAGTCCTTGCCTAAAAAGAACGCCTTGGCCCCCATGCCGCTCCGCCGCCAGCGCAAGAACACCTCGCCGATGTGGTAGAAAAAATAACCGAAGGTCACCACCGCGCCGATGCGGTGCAAAAGCCCCGCTCCCGCCACGCCGCCGAACAGTACCGCCAGCGCCCGCGCCCAGCCGGTTTCCGAGAACTTGAGCATAAGCCCGGTGGCCGCAAGCAGCAGGAAACTGACGATGACAAAGAGGTGGGTGATCCGTTGCGCCAGGGTGAAGCGGATAAAGTATTTATCGGCGCGGCGCGGAGACTGGCCATGCAACCGGACATGCCTGAGCGCGCGCGGCAGCCACGCCAGCGTGTGCAGCCCAAAAAATCCGAACACGCCGGCAAGCAGCGCCATCATGAACATATTCGTCCAAAACAGCGCGGGATACCGCCCGCGGTCATGCGGATCGCTGTGCGCGATAAAAGAGGTGAACCGCGGCTCCGCCGAAGGATGGCATTTGCGGCAGGTTTCCAGCCGTTTCGCCGGGCCAACTTCGCTTGCCGGATCGTCCACCGCGAGGGTCATGTGCGGGTTGTGGCAATCGGCGCATTTCGCCGATTTCATATAGCCGAGCCGCCAGGTTTTTCCATGCATGGAGGAGAGATATTTTTGGGCCAGATCCTTGTGGCAGTTTCCACATGCGCCGGTCACGCTCACCATGAACTCGCTTTTTCCGGTTTCGCCGATCCTGTGGGCGGTGTGGCAATCAACGCAGGTGGGGCGGCCGGCCATTTTCCCCGGTTCTTCCGAATAATGAACACCCTTTACATAGGCCGTGTAAATGCCACGGTGGCAATCGGCGCAGGTGGCGGTGACATTGTCGCGGTGTACCGCGGAGCGCGGATCCCCTTTGTTCACTATCAAATGACTGCTGTGGCAATCGGTGCAGACCGCCGCGACGGTCAATCCTTTCAGTTCCACCCCTTTGCCATGCACGCTCCGGGTATAGTCGTACTCCGCCGGATACGGCTTCCCGCCTTTGCCGCCACCGTGGCATCTGCCGCAGAGTTTTGGGATGGCGTTGTGATACGTGGCCGCCGTCACATCGCGGTGATTTTTGATGCCGTGGCTGCCGTGGCAATCGGTGCAGTATGGCGCGTTCCCGTTTCCCGCCGCGCGGAGCCTGCCGTGGGTGCTCTGTTCATATTCATCCGCAAAGCGGGCGTGGCAGTTGGCGCATGCCACGTTCTCCATGCGGATGTCATGTTTCCCCTTTTTTGCCAAAGCGCCGGTATGACAGGTGATGCAGGGGATGCCGGCATGCACCGATGCGGCAAGCTCCGCCGTGTCGGCGGCGACGACTGGTTTGGCCGTCCCGGCAATGGGTGCGGCGTGACATTTCAGGCACTCGGCCTCGCTTTTTCCCGCGCGCGCGGCCATGACGGGCGTCCGCCGGTGTACCGGGTGGCAGGTGGCGCAGGCGATCCGCCCTTTTGCGCCCGCCGCGCTTTTGAGGATTCCCGCGTGGCGCTTCCCCATCCCTTCATGGCAGCGTTCGCATGTGGCGGGTTGATTGTGCGGGGCGACCGACGAAAGACGATTGGTGGCGGGAAGCACGCGATGGCTTTCGTGACAATCGGCGCAGGTGGGGGCGGCCAACAGCCCTTTGGCATAAAACGCGCGTCCGTGGATCGCATCGCTGAAGTTCCGCTCCACGCCGCCGGGCTTTCGCCATGTATGCGGCGCTTTTCCTTCGCTATGGCAACCGCCGCAAAGCTCCGCCAGGTTGGCGCGGTGAACGCGCGCCATCCGTTCACGCGCGGCGGGTACCGAATGCCCGTTGCCGTGGCAAAAAGCGCAGACGGGTACGGCGCCGCCCCCCTCTTTCGCCTGTTGGTGATGCCCCCCCGTCTGGTAATCAATCGCCACATCGCCGTGGCACCGGCCGCACACCACCGCGTCCAGGCCCTCCTTATGCACCCCCTTTTTCAGCTTTGCGGTGGTGTGGCAATCGGCGCAATCGAGACCTTTATGCACCGAGCGGTCCAGCGCGGCGGGATCGACGAACAGGGAGACGGCGGCATCTCCCCGTTTTACGGCAAGGGTTTTATCGGCATGGCATGCCTGGCAGGCATCACGCTCCGCCGCGGACGCGCACAGCGGGAGCAAGGAGAGAGCTATCAACATTACAAGGCGAATTTTTCCGGCCATAATGCGACCCATTCCGCCATTCATGGCGCGGCGGCGTCCTGGATGACGCCGCGCCGGTTAAGGGGGCTATTCTTTCTTAACGCTGTGGCACTTTACGCAATCTTCTTTTACTTTAACGTCAAAGCTTTCTTTGCCGTTGTGGCAGACGCCGCAGAATTCCCCTTTTTCCATCGCCTCCATCTTCACCTCACCCTTTGTTTCCTTGGTCCGCCCCAGCTTGGAGGAGAAAACTTTCGGGTGGCAGGATGTGCATTTGGGAACTTTTTTCTCGTGCTTCGCGTGGCTCAACATGACCCAATCGTCTTTGCCGGTGTCTTTCATCACGAAATCGGCCGGCGGCTTTTCCTCTTCATCCTCATCGTCCTGGGCCATAACGGGGGTGACAGTGAAAAAGATGGCCGCTAACAGGGCCAGCGGCAAAACCCGCCCCATCCCAATTCGCCCCATGATCAGGACCATCTTTCACCTCCCTTAACGTAAAGGTCATCCGCCGGCGTTTCCGCCGGCGGGTAATTATTCACTACGGCCTGCCGCCGGTCTGCGTTGCGCCGCTGCCGGTCAACGGGTCGGTTGCCGTGGCGCTGCTGTCGATAAGATACGCGATGGCATCCGCTTTATAGGTTACGCCGCCGGCCAGGCTGTTCAGGTATCCCGGCGTGCTGTGGTTAAGCGTTTGATCATCCATCCAGTCCATCGAATCGTAAATCAGCCGCTTGGCGTAGTACCGGTTGTGGGCGTAGGCGCCGGGATCGTGTTTCAGCAGATTATAGTTAAACGCCGCTCCCATATTCTGCTGGCCGATGGCCTTGGTTGCGCCCCATGAAGTGGCGGCGGTGGTTCCGGCGGCATTGGAATACCAGTACGGGTAGTTGGCGGAGTAGTAGAACCCTTTCGAGGCCATCAACTCTTTCAACGCTTCAAGGGTGCTCTGGAACAGCGTGTTCTGGTGTTCCAACTCCGTGGCGGTCATGCTGTATTGTCCGCTGTGGCAATTGGCGCAAACCGTGGTGGTAATCGCGGTGAGAACGCCGGCGGAATCCTTTTGCACCGGGAGGAAGCGGTGCGATCCGTAGTTCGCCGCGGCATCAGCCGTGGAAGTCATATGGCATCCCACGCATGGCCCGTTGGCGCCGGTGTTCGGCGCCAGCGTGGAATCCAGCCCAATCTTGTCGTGCCGGTAGTAAGACGGGTTTGCGTAGTTGAAGGTGCCGGTGGAACTGTAGTAGGTGTACCCCGTTTCGGCAAAAATGGTTCCCCCGGCGGTAAGATAATGCGAGTTGATAAAGCTCGTTCCCGAAGTGAAAGTTCTGGTGGAACTCTTGATGCTGCTGCCGCTTTCACGTCCCGTGTGGCACGAGATGCAGATGTTGGAGCCTTTTGCATCCGGGTAGGTGACGGGGGCGGCGCCGGTGGTGGTGAAATCGGCCAGCGCCTGGGCGTCGCCATAATAGGTGACGGTAATCGCTCCGGGGTCGCGCAGCGTTCCTTTGTTGTCGGAGTGGCAGCCGTTGCACGCCAGCAAATCCGGTTTGAAGTTCACATCCAGCGTGAACGGCGGCGTGTAGGTGGCGCCGGCCTTCAATGCGTCGAGGTAGGCGGCAAGGCCGGTGGCGGTATGGCAACGCTGGCAGACGCCCCGGTCGGTGCTGGGATTGGTCGTTTTATTCGACCAGTTGTAATGCGCCCATGCGCCGAGGGCGGTGAAATCCCCCCCGTGCTTCGAGGCGTGCCACTGGCGGTTGATGGTCACATTGGCCTGGTGGGGATTGTGACAGTTGGCGCAGGCGCGCGAATCCGCGAAGTCGATCCTGTACCCCGTCATGTCGGCGCTGTTGGTCGACGTTCCGGCGCCGCCAAAGTTGCCGCCCGTCGCGAAATGGGTATCGGTGATGATTTGGCTGCCATCGGTGGCGGCCGCGCTGTTAACGGCCGGATCATGGTAAGCGGCGGTGTTTTTTGTGCCATCGGCTTTGAGCAACTGGTGGCAGATATTGCAGGTGGCGAATTCCGCCGACCATGTGCCGTTGGCAACATTAGCAAACGGCGTGCTCACCACCGTGGGCGCCCCTGAAATTGTGACGGTGGTCAACGTCGCGCCGTTCTCCGCCAGGAAGCGGCCGGGGTTGTGCGCGTCATGGCAGGTTTTGCACTCCACGGCCGCCGCGCCGGTGATGTTGGAGATGGCGGCAAGGGCGGTGCCCGCATCGGCATAAGTGGATTGGCTGGTGGAGAAGCCATCGTAAAGCTTCATATACCGCTTGGCGCCTTCATCGGTATGGCAGCGTGAGCAGATGGCGGTGACCTCGGCGGTGGCGCCGGAAGCCAGCACCTTGCCGTTGATCGACGCCGCGTGCGCCGATGCCGTGTAGTCGGTATAGATATTAAGCTGCTCCTTGTAGCGGGCGAGGGTGGTGTGCGGATAATTGGCATTGTGGCATGTGCCGCAGCGGGAGGAGGCGGGATTGTTATAAACCAGCGGCCCCACGCCATAATGGTTGCCGCCGTTGCCGTGGCACGACTCGCAGCCGGCAATCGGCTTGTTCACGGTCCCGAATGTATCAAACCCGGTGTCGAGGTAGAAATTCAGTATTGCCTGCCCTTCATCATTCGTGTCATGGCAGGAAGCACAGGAAGATGCCCAGTTTGAATCGGTATATATCGGCGAACTGTTTGCGTTTGCATGGCGCGAATTCAGCCATCCCGGGCCATTGGCCGCCACCGTCTGCGTGTCGCCAAACGGTTTTTTAAGCCCTGCCGGACTGTTGTTGTCCGCATGGCACTTGAAGCAGGTTCGGGCGCCCGCCGCGGCAACTCCCGTGCCGCTGGCGGCGGTTCCCGCGCTTCCCTTCTTGGCATCGCCGCACGCCGCGAACAGAAGCGGCACCGCGGCCGCCATGAGCATAACCGCCAACCGTTTCATATGCCTGTTCATAACAACCCCTCCAATGCGTTTAAGGATGACACCTGTCACATGTTTTGCCCCCGCTGGCGCCGCGCATTTTTTCCGCGATCTTCGCCCAATCTTTCGGATGCGGGTTGCGTTTTAAACCATCGGTGGCGGCGTGGCACTTCAGGCAGACGTCGCCATCGGGATGGCATGATTGACACGATGCGAGATCCTGGCGCGCTTCGCGCGCGTGCTGGGCCGACCACTCGTGCTTCGGCAGCAGGCTGTTGGGGTGGCACTGCTGACACTGTCCGGCGGTGAAAGAGCTGTGCTTGACCCCGCCCAACTGAACCGCAAGCTCTGAAAAACCCTTCCGGTGCGAAACGCCCATCAGGTCGTCTTTGTTGAACCGGGCATGGCAATCGGCGCAAAAACGCTCGGTGTCGTGGCAACGCCGGCAAGAAGAGGGATCATCCTTCGCCTTGAGCGGGTGAAGTTCACGGAAATCGGTCCGGTGCGATTTGGGCAAGTAATCCGGGCCGCTGGTGCTTGCGTGCAGATCGGCGTCGATTCCGCCGCCATAATGGCAATCGGTGCAGAACGCCTGTTCATGGCAGGTTTTGCAGTTGGTGTCGCTCTTCAACGCATACGTGCGATGGCCGGTGGTCCAGACCGGCCCGTGGTTTTGGGCCACATTCATATCCTTGTGGCACTCGTTGCAGACATCGCGCGGTTCCGTGGCATATTTTTTGTGGGCAAAAGCCCCGGCATCGCCCGTGAACAGGCACAAGAATCCCATCATTACCGCGGAAAGCGCCGTGGCGCGCATAACGCGCTCAGAAACTGATATCAAAGGCCGCCCTCCCCACAAACCGGTGGTTGAAGTTTTCGTTCACGTTCTCTTCCATCCGCAACGTCACCTGGCTGTTTTCCTTGATCCGGTACTTGATCCCCAACCAGTAGCGCGAGGCATTGGCCCAGGCGTCCACCGTTTCCACGCGCTGATACATGTCGCGCTGAACGCCGGCCGACAGTTTGAAATCGCCTGAAGCTTTATAATCGCCATAAATTTCGCCTCCCCATAGGCGCCCCCCCCGCCCCTGCCGGTTATCCAACGCCACATTCACCCACGTGCCATCCGTAGGCTGGTACAGCCCTCCCAGCGAAATGACGTCGGCGGTGTCGTTCTCCTCGTACAACTGCCGTTTGTATGCGGCGAAGGCGGAAAAGCGCGCCGTCACGTCATAGGCGGTCTTCAAAAGGTACTCGCTGTAGCGATCCACCGCGAAAACGCTGTAGATTGAGGTCGAATCAAATGTGGGATACGCCTGGTAGTATTCCCCCCGGATCGCCAGGCGCGCGGTGGGATAAATATCAAGGCCGGCGATGATGGTGTCGAACGACTCCGTAAGATTGCCGTAGGCGGCTCGGGCATACGGTTTTGCCCAGCGGAACGAAGAGGCCACATTCACCCCCACCGTTTCGCGCGCGGTGTTTTTATCGTCGTATTTGCGCAGATAACTGATGTCGGCTTCGGTGAGTCCGGCGTTCTTCAGATAGATGCTGGCGGCCGCCGCCATTCTCCTGTCGGTGGAGTAATCGGAGTTGATCGGCATCTGCACATCCCCGCCGGCCGAAAACGCCATCCCGGCATATTGCGAAAGGTTGCGGAAATCGGCGGTCAGCCCGTCGAGTATCATTCCGCCGGCGGAATAGCTGGTGTACTGCCGCCCCATCCGCAATGAAAAAAGATCAAAACCCCAATAATCGAGATAGCCGTAATAGAGGCGGCCACTGGCGGCGGTATCGCGCAGATTTCCCGCGCCGAAGTCCTTCGATACCCTGCCGTAGCCGGTAAACCGCATTTTGGATTCGCCGTCATATTTAAACTTGAGGTATTCGGCCACCACCGGGTTGCCTTCGCCCAGCCAGTTTTCACCCCAGAGGAACTGCGAAGATGATTTAAGGGAGAAGGATGCGGCTCCGGCGGCGGCGGGAAAAAGACAGACGAGAAAGAAAAAGCCGAAGCCCGCCATGCGAAAAGCAGAACGGAGACTCCCCATCACCTATCCTCCCTTTACTAGGATAATCATACCACCAAGGGAGACTATTCATGCCTTAAATCTGACTGCGAAAGCCGCACAGCGGTACACTATCTTTAAGAAACAAAAAACGGGAATGAAAACGCGTGGCTCCCGGCGGACTGATAGACATCCCGAACGGAATCGACCCGGCGCGGCGGCAATGCCTGCGCGGCATGCCGTCAAAAAACGGCCGGCGGGTTAACGGGTGCCGCTGACCGGCGCCGGCCCGCTAAAAAAACATGGTATGATGTAGCCGTAGTCGCGGGTGTTCATTATATTTGCGGGAGGCTGCGATGGGCCGGCGGATCATGCTTTTGCTTCTGGTGGTGGCGGTTCCGTTCACCGCTTTCGCAAAAACACCCGCGCCCTTCAAAGGCGCCGCCGCCTGCGGCGCATGCCACCAGGATCACTACGACAACTGGAAAAACTCGCTTCACGCCCTCTCCTATGGCAATCCGATATTCCAGGCCGCCTACCAGAAAGCTTACGCCGAAACCGCTGGCAAGGCGGCGCAAATCTGCCTTCCCTGCCACGCCCCCACCGCGCGGATAACCGGCGATTATGCCGCAAAGGACGAAATAACCCGCGAGGGGATCACCTGTGATTTCTGCCACAGCGTGGAAGATGTGAAAAAAGGGAAATTTGTGCTGAAGACGGGCGATGTGAAACGTTCCGCGCTGAAGGAGAGCGCTCCCAAGGAGCACGGCGCCGCCTACGGCGAGGCGTTCGCCACCTCGCGGCTTTGCTCCGGTTGCCACGACTTCACGAACCACCTCGGCGCGAAGGTGGGGAACACCTATGACGAATGGAAAAAATCGCAATACATGATGTCCGGCGTACACTGCCAAAACTGTCACATGGCCGAGATGCCCGGCAGAAGCGCCAAGGAAAACGGGCGCAACTCGATCCACGACCATTCACTCGCCCACAGCATGGAAAAAATGCTGGGCGCGGTGCGGGTGGAAACGAAAGAGCCGGTGCGCATGAACGACGCCGTGCTGGCCGACGTGCTGCTGGTGAACGAGGGGGCGGGACACGCCATCCCCACCGGCACTCCGGCGCGGACGCTGGTGCTGGAAGTGCGCGCGATGGATGCCGCCGGGAACGTGGTGGAAGTGAAAAAAAAGGTATACCGCAAACGGATTCTGGACGGCAAGGGAAACGAAATGCTGACCGATGGCGACGCGTTCCTCCATGGCAAAAAGGTGTCGAGCGACAACCGGCTTTTACCGGGGGAATCGCGGGTGGAAACGTTCCGTTTCGCCATCCGGCCGAAAAATATCGCCAAGGTGGCGGCGGAGGTTTACCTCTCCTACCAGCCGGTGGTTATCACAAAGACGGAAATGAAAATCCCGCTCTCTTCCGCCCACGCCAACGTGAAATAACTTCCCTCCGCCCACTCACTGTAACGTTCCACAAAACCGCATCGTATGCTGCCTTATGCCAAATAAGTCCGGCAGGAAGTGATTTTCCCATATAATGGGTATGGACAATTAACGGAGGTGGCCCCATGGAAGAAAACCAGTTGAACGCCGTTGTCCTGAAACGCGTTGAAGTCGCGCCCGGTTTGATAATCCTGCGTGTCCGCCCCGGGGGGTGGGAATTGCCGGACTTTGAGCCGGGACAATACGCCGTCCTCGCCCTGCCCGGCTCCGCCAAACGCACCGAACTGTCGGATCCCGACACGGAAGCGCCGCCCCCTGATAAGCTTATCAAGCGTGCCTACTCCATCGCCTCGTCTTCGAAGGAAAAGGAGTTTGTCGAACTCTACATCACCCTCATCCGCTCCGGATCGCTCACCCCCAGGATTTTCAACCTCAAAGAAGGGGACGGAATTTTCCTGGGCGAAAAGTTCAAGGGGATGTTCACGTTGCAACAGGTTCCCGAACAGTCGAATATCGTCATGATCGCCACCGGCACCGGCATTGCGCCGTATATGAGCATGATCCGCACGGAGTTCAAAGTCCGGCCCGAACGGCGCTTTGCCGTTTTCCACGGGGCGCGCCATTCATGGGATCTGGGTTACCGCGCCGAGCTTTCCACGCTGGCGTATTATTTTAAAAACTTCGCCTACCTTCCCTCCATAAGCCGCCCGGACGGGGAAAAAGAGGGATGGACCGGACATACCGGCTATGTGCAGGACCTGTGGCGGAAAAAAGCGCTTGAGCCGCGCTGGGGGTTTCAGCCAAAGCCGGATGATACGCACGTTTTTATTTGCGGCGCCCCGGCGATGGCGGAAGATATGTTGCAAACCCTTTCGTCCGAAGGCTTTAGGGAACATAAGAAAAAGGAACCCGGACAAATCCACCTCGAAAAATTCTGGTAAGCGGAATCTTTTTTGCGGCTTATCGGCAGCCACTGAGGGGCGTGGAGACATCCGATGACCGGGTTTCTTTCGTTCAGCCATGCCCGGCTTGAACTTTTCACGCCCGCCGCGCGTCTAATCGGTTAGACACAAAATAGAGGAGATGTGCCATGAACAAATCAACATTTGCGGGAACCTGCGCGGCGCTGGCCGTGGCGGCGGTTGTCGCCCTGGGAACCGGCGCCGTGGCGGCGGAACCCCGGGGAAACGGGCCGCGCGGGGGGGGCGGAGCGGGATACGGCATGCATGGGGGAGACGGAGAGGGACACCATCAGTGGATGGAAAAACTGAACCTGACCGCCGAACAGAAAAAAAAGATCGGCCAGATCCGTGACGAACAGCGCGAAGCCATCAAGACGGCCGCCGAACAACTCAGCGCCGAACATGGGAAAATGCGCGACATGATGCAAGGCGACGCCGACGATGCCCAACTGCGCGAACAACATGGCAAAGTGCGCGCGTTGCGCGCGGCGGTGGGGGAGGCGTGGTTTGAAGCGCTCCTCAAAATACGGGCGGTTCTCACTCCCGAACAACGCAAGCAAATGGGCGCGTTCCATCATGGCGGAATGGATTCCGGCGGCGCGAAACGCGGGGATTCAGGCATGAAGGGCCACGGAATGAAATAACCGTACTAGAATAGGGGCATGGTTCCGATGGATAACGGCGGCGCGGACCGGTTCCGGGCCGTCTATGAGACGCATGCCGGGTTGGTGCGCGCGGTGCTGTACAACATCTGCGGCGGCAACGACCTGGACGATCTCGTGCAGGAGACATTCATAAAGATATGGAAAGGGCTTCCCGGTTTTAAGGAAAATGCCAACATTAAAACGTGGATATACCGGATAGCCACGAACACCGCGCTGGACTGGTGCCGGAAAAACGCGGCGGCCAAAGCGGAAAACTGGCTGCCGGACATCCTTGGCGGCGAAGGGGGCGAGGCCAATGCCCTTTACCGCGACTTGGTGAAAAAAGGGTTGCGGCTGCTTTCGCCGGAGCGGCGGGCGGTGGTTACCCTCTGCATTTTTGAAGAACTTACGGTGCGGGAGGCCGCCACGGCGCTCGGTCTGCCGGAAGGGACGGTAAAGTCCCGCCTGCACTACGCCCGCGCCGAAATGGGGAAATTTTTCCAGGAAAACGGAGTAACCGCATGAACCGGGAACTTGACGAAAAGGATTTGGAACGGTTGCTGCGCCGGAACCGTCCCACTCCCCCGCCCCCGCCAGCGGGAGAATATGCGCGGATACTGGCCGCCGCGTCATCCACGGCGCCGCGCGGGTTTTTGGGGCATTTGCCCTGGGCGCTTGCCGCCACGCTCGTTCTGGCGCTTGCCGCCACATTCACCCTCGGTGGCGATAAGCCCCCCGCCGTCAACGGCGCGCGCGACACGCATGTGGAGGCGTTTTTATCCGATACCCTCGGAGAGGTGATGGCGGATCAGCCTGAACGGATTACGATGGAACCGATGAACGGATGGGACGCACTGCTGGAAAACAGCGGCCGGTAACCGCCGGACGGCGCCATCTCCAGGCGAACCCCGCGTGTTACGGAAAATGTGGAAATTGCTCCGCTCCGCGTTTTTGATATAGTATAGGCATTCAACTTTGACCCGACGGAATGGAGCTTTTTATGGAATTGGACAACATCGACCGGAGCATCCTGAACATCATCCAATCAGGGTTTCCCATCGATCCGCACCCCTATCAGGTGATCGCGGACGGCGCCGGAATCACGGAAGAAGAGGCGCACCGGCGCGTGGTGGCCATGAAAGAGGGCGGCATTATCCGCCGCATCGGCGCCAGCTATGATTCGCGCGGGCTTAATTTCAGCAGCACGCTTTGCTCGGTCAAGGTGCCGCCGGCGCTCATCGACGCGGTGGTGGCGAAGATCAACAGCTATGTGGAAGTGACCCACAACTACCAGCGCAACCACGCGTACAACATCTGGTTCACCGTGATCGCCGAATCCCCGGCCCGCATCAACCAGATACTGAAGGAAATAGAGACCGCCACCGGCTGCGCCGAGATACGCAACATGCCGGCCATCAAAAAATTCAAGATCAAGGTGGATTTCAAATTCAACGACGGAAAAGAGCAATCCAACGGCGCCGCGGAGGACGAAGAATGAACCCCGAAATAACCCCGCTTGACAAAAAAATCATGAAGGCCCTGCAGGGGAACATCCCGCTGTCGTTGCGCCCGTACAAGGAAATCGCCGACGCGGCGGGCATCACCGAACAGGAAGTGGTGGAAAAAATAAGCCTCTATAAAGAGAAGAAGTGGATCCGCCGCTTCGGCGCCATTTTGCGCCACCAAAAAGCCGGGTTCAGCGCCAACGGCATGGGGGTGTGGCCCGTGCCAAACGCGGAAGACCGCCAGCGGCTGGGGGAGGTCATGGCTTCCTTCCGCGAGGTGAGCCACTGCTACGAGCGCCCCTCGTACGCCGATTGGCCCTACAACCTGTTCACCATGATCCACGGCGAGAGCAAAGAGGATTGCGAAGCGGTGGCGAAACGGATATCCGAGGCGACCGGCATCAAGGACTACGGAATGCTCTACAGCAACCGGGAGTTTAAAAAAACAAGCATGGTCTATTTCCCGTGATTCGCGGGAACAAATCCAAGGGGGAGTTTGCATGACGTATCAAAAAGGGAACCAAAAAAACCTGCTGGTGGTGGGCACCGTCGCCATCGACTCCGTGAAAACGCCGTTCGGCGAGGCCGAATCGGTGCTGGGCGGGAGCGCCACCTATTTCTCCGTGTCGGCCAGCTACTTCGCCGGGGTCCGGCTGGTGGCGGTCATCGGCAAGGATTTTCCGGCCGATTACATGAAAATGTTCGAAAAACACGACGTTGACACCAAAGGGCTGGTCAAAGCGGACGGCCAGACGTTCCGCTGGCGCGGATCCTACGGATACGACCTGAACGTGGCGAAAACACTCGACACCCAGCTCAACGTGCTCATGCAGTTTGACCCGCATCTCGACGAGGCGCAGAGCAAGACTCCCTTCGTATTTTTGGGGAACATCGACCCGGACCTCCAGATCAAGGTCATCAAACAGCTCAAGGGGACGAAGCTGATCGCGCTCGACAGCATGAATTACTGGATTGAGACCAAGAAGGAATCCCTGAAAAAGGCGATCGAACTGGTCGACCTCGTGGTGCTCAACGAAATGGAGGCGCGCGAATTGACCGGCCACGCCAGCCTTATCAAAGCCGGGAACGCCATCCGGAAGATGGGCCCCAAGACCGTTATCATCAAGCAGGGAGAATACGGATCGATTGCCCTTTACGGCGGGGAAATTTTTTCCGCCCCCGCCTATCCGCTGGAAGATGTGTACGATCCGACCGGCGCGGGGGATACCTTCGCCGGCGGCGTGATGGGTTATATCGCCCGGCGCGGCGAAATCTCCGGCGAGATCATCCGCCAGGCAATGATCGTCGGCAGCGCGCTCGCCTCGTTCAATGTCGAAGCATTCAGCCTCAACAAGCTCACCAGCCTGACCATGCACAACATCGTCGACCGCTACAACGACATCAAGCGGCTCACCGCGTTTGAGGATCTCGTCCACTAGGCCCAAAAAACGGTTGGAATTTTTTTCGGGTGGGGGCGCTTAACCCCACCCGCCTTCGCGGAGCATCTGTTGCGGGAGGATGCGGGTGTTGCGGGTTGACAGTATTGTCGCAAAAATATACAATTAGAATGGTGTAACGCGCGGCAATTCATAGCGTTTTGCCGGTTTGGCCGGTGGGAGATGAGTGGCGATGGCTTCAAATAACGAAGCGATTTTAGAGAAACTCGACTCGCTTGCGCTATCCTGCACAATGGCTGACGCCGATCTTTCCGACCTTACCGCCACCGTCGGTATCAGCCAGCAAATCGACGAATTAAAAAGCCTCGTTGCGCCGCTTCAGCCGAAGGAGATGGGGTTCATCTTCGATGGCCTCGGGAAAATGCTGGAAAAATTCCTGCTCTACCAGGTGGAGCCGCATTCCGGCCCGATGGCGGTGGCGCAGATCGACGAAGCGATCAATCTTTGCCGCGATATGCTTGGCCCCTCCTATGACGCCGCAAACTTTGCCGAACGCGCGGCCGGGCTGATAGCCATCCTCAAGGAAAAATTCAGCGTGACGCCGGAAGCCCCCCCCGCCGCGGCCGGGTCGGCCGCCGTTTCCGCCAAGCCCGCGCCGGAGGCTCCCCCGCAACATGCGGAGACGGGAACGAGCAAGATCGTCCTCATAGACGAAAATGATGTGGTGATCTTCGAAGGCTTTTTGGACGAATCGACCGAAATGGTCAACAAGATTGAAGAGTACGTCATGGCCCTGGAAGAAAATCCGGAGAACATGGACATCATCAACTCGCTCTTCCGGGTCTTCCATTCCCTCAAGGGAGCGGCCGGCTTTTTGGGGATGAACGAGATCAATACGCTGTGTCACGACGCGGAAAACCTGCTGGATAACGCGCGCAAAGGGAAGATGAAGGTGGACCGCGAGTTCAGCGACATCGTGATGGTGACGCGCGACACGCTGGAAAAAGGGCTTGGCGCCATCGACGACACGCTGCGCGAAGGGAAAAAGAATCTGCCGAATTTCGAGGGGAAGGTCAGGAGGCTGGAGATCGATCCGGTGCTCATCCTGATTGACCGCAAGCTTTTCGGCGGCGGTGATGAAGAGCCGGCTCCCCCGAAATTGGGCGAGATTCTGCTGGAGCAGCATTCAGTTACGCCCGACCAACTTCAAAAAGCGCTGGAACAGAAGGCGAAGCCGCTGGGCGAAATCCTGGTGGACATGGGGGCCACATCGAAGGCCGAGGTGAGCGCGGCCCTCACCGCGCAGACCGCGGTTCAAAAGCCCCCCGCGGCCGGCGCCATCAAGGTGGACACCAAGAAGTTGAACCTGTTGCTCGAATTGGTGGGCGAACTGGTGATCTCGCAGGCGATCATCTCGCAAAACAATCTCTTGCAAAAAGATGAAAACCAGAAGCTTTCGAAGGACATTTCGGAGATGGCGAAGATCACCGGCGGCATACAGGATCACATCATGTCGCTGCGCATGGTGCCGCTCAGGCAGACCTTCCAGAAAATGAACCGGCTGGTGCGCGACCTCTCGCGCAAGACCGGCAAAGCGGTGAATTTCGTGGTGTACGGCGATGAGACCGAGATCGACAAGACCATCGTGGAGCAGCTCAACGATCCGCTGGTGCATCTGCTGCGCAACGCCGTGGATCACGGCGTGGAATCGCTGGAAGCGCGCCGCGCCGCCGGAAAAACGGGCGATGGAACCATCACCCTCGGGGCGTACCAAAAGGGGGGGAACGTCGTCATAGAAATCAAGGACGACGGCGGCGGCCTGAAGCTCGACAGGGTGCGGCAAAAAGCGGTCGAACGGGGGCTTATCGACCCCAACAAGCAGCAGACCGACGAAGAACTTACCGGCCTCATTTTCCTTCCGGGTTTTTCCACGCACGAGGTGGCGACCGACCTTTCCGGGCGCGGTGTGGGTATGGATGTGGTCCGCAAAAATGTGGAAAGCCTGGGGGGGCGCGTCGATATCACCACCGCGAAAGGAAAGGGGAGCACCTTTCTGGTGAAGCTGCCGCTCACCATGGCTATCGTGGACGGCATGTTGGTGAAGGTGGGGCCGGAGCGCTATATCATCCCCACCGTCGCCATCAGCGAATCGATCCAGCCCAAGCCGGAGCAACTCACCACGGTCACCACTTCCGGTGAAATGCTCAACGTCCGGGGCGAACTGATCCCGCTCATCCGCCTGAACCAGATGTTTGGGCTTTCGGACGCCAGGACGGATATCATGCAAGCCCTTGTCATTATCGTGGGCACCGAGAAGGAGAAGCGCGGCCTGTTGGTGGACGATTTGCTGGGACAGCAGCAGGTGGTGGTGAAGAACCTCGACAAGCGGTTGCAGGGGATCAAGGGGTTTTCGGGGAGTTCCATCCTGGGGGACGGCCTTGTGGGTCTCATCCTGGATGTCGGTGGACTGTTTGAACTGGCCGGAGCCTGAACTTCGCAGTATTTTCCAATATGAAAATGAGTCTGAAGGGAGGGGGTGCATGATTCCTCATCCCTGCGTCCCGAACTGTTCAAATATTTCTGTAAACAGCGCGTCCCTTGCCTCGTTCTTTTGTC
>JACRGQ010000039.1 GCA_016217735.1 Nitrospinota bacterium | reverse complement strand
TCGCGCCACCCTCTACTACCTGCCACACAGCCCGTACCCGAATCTCCTCCAGTGTCCCATGACTTAACCCTCTGCCGTCTTTCGTTTCCATGAACGGCAGTATATCACAATGTCGCCTTACTTATGAATAGATTAGTAATTCATCGCGCTTTTGTTCATCCAATTCCGCACTCCTAAATTCAGCTTCCAAGAATTTATTGTAGTTTTTAAAAAGATAATTCTTCACAGCCACTTCCGAAACAGTGTTCATATTGATGTCCGAAAAATATCCTTTAGGCAAAAGCGAAAGGGCAAAGGCTGAAACAGCGGCCAGCACTCTCATAATTACCAGCGAAGCTAATGCTAGAAAAACTATATTCAGCTTTATCTCCATAATAATGGAGTTAAGACATTCTCCATTGCTTTGCCACAGTTGATCCAAAAGATTTACATTATTAAACCAAGAATACAAAATAAGAGTTAAAAGAAGTACGTTCATGATATGAATCGCCTTTTCTTGCTCAAAGGCAATTCCAATAGTTCCGGACAATGTATCTTTAAATGATGCCATGCTCATAAATTTATCATATCTATTTTCATATGCAATCCTAAGCATCTAACAGAAATGGCAGAAAACTAGAATAATGGCGAAAAGAGAAAAAATGCGATTGATTTACGTCCAACGCCAGCCTAACCTTGGGCCATGATGGGGCCAAAATAGCCACCCGAAGTGATGCAACGTGATGCGTAAACACGGCAGGGCTTCCTTATCCCCCCGGGTTCTTCCCCTTCCCCAACTGGCGGGGGAGGGGGGCGGAAGCAATCAGGGTTTTTCGGGCGGACCGGGGGGCGGCTGGTTCTTCAGGAATGTTTCGAGGAAGCTGGTGCTCACCTTGCCGCTCTTGAATTCGGCGCTGTGCATGATCTTGTGCAGCAGCGGCACGGTGGTTTTCACGCCGGCGATGTGGATTTCCCCCAGCGCCCGCATCATCCGGTGTATCGCCTCGTCGCGCGTGGCGGCGTGGACGATCACCTTGCCGATCATGCTGTCGTAATACGGCGGTATCTTGTAGCCCTGGTAGATGGCGCTGTCCACCCGCACGCCGGGGCCGCCCGGCATATACAGCTCCTTGATGGTGCCGACGGACGGCAGGAATTTCTCCGGGTCCTCGGCGTTCACGCGGCACTCGATGGAGTGGCCGGACATCGTGATGTCGTCCTGCTTGAACGAAAGCGGAAGCCCCGCCGCCACCCTGATCTGCTCCTTGATGAGGTCGACGCCGGTGATGAATTCGGTGACCGGATGCTCCACCTGTATGCGGGTGTTCATCTCCATGAAGTAGAAGTGGCCGCGCTCGTCCAGCAAAAATTCCAGCGTGCCGGTGGTGAAATAGTTGATGTGCCGCGCCAGCTTGATGGCCGCCTCGGTCATCTTGTGGCGCAGCTTGGCGTCCAGCGCGGGGGAGGGGGCCTCCTCTATCAGCTTCTGGTGGCGGCGCTGGATGGAGCAATCGCGCTCGAACAGGTGCACCACGTTGCCGTGCTTGTCGCCGATGATCTGCACCTCGACGTGGCGCGGGTTCAGCACGTACTTTTCCATGTAGATGGTGTTATCGCCGAACGCGGCGCCCGCCTCGGCCTGCACCAGCCGGAGCTGGCTGACGATCTCGCTTTCCTCGCGGACGATGCGCATGCCGCGTCCGCCGCCGCCCGCCGCCGCTTTCAGGATGACCGGGTAGCCGATCTGCTTGGCGACCTCGATGGCCTGATCTTCGGAGGCCAGCGGGCCGTCGCTCCCAGGCACGGTGGGAACCCCGGCCGCCTTGGCGGTGTCTTTGGCCACGCTTTTGTGCCCCATCTGCCGTATCGCGTCGGGCGAGGGGCCGATGAAGGTGATGTCGCACTCGCCGCAGACCTCGGCGAAACCGGCGTTCTCCGAAAGGAAGCCGTAGCCGGGGTGTATGGCGTCGCAACTGGTCACTTCGGCGGCGGAGATGAGCGAAGGGATGCGGAGGTAGCTTTTTGCGGCTTCCGGCGGGCCGATGCAGACGCTTTGGTCGGCGAAGCGGACCGCGAGCGATTCGGTATCGGCCGTGGAATGGGCCGCCACGGTGCGGATGCCCATCTCCTTGCAGGCCCGTATGATGCGCACCGCTATCTCGCCGCGGTTGGCGATAAGTATCTTTTTGAACATATCAGGTCCTTTCTAAAACGGGGAAGGGCCTGTTAAACCGGCTCGATCTTGAAAAGCGTCTCGCCGAACTCCACGGGCGACCCGTTCTCGGCCAGGATTTTCACCACGCGGCCGCCGATGTCGCTTTCGATCTCGTTCATCAGCTTCATCGCCTCGATGATGCAGAGCGTCTGCCCCTTGCTGACGATGTCCCCTTCCTTCGCGAACGGCTCGGCGTCTTCGGCCGAGGCGCGGTAAAAGGTGCCGACCATCGGGCTTTTGACGTTGTGGTATTTGCCGTCGTCCTCGGCTTCAGCCGCCGCTTCGGTGCCGGGGGCCGCCGGAGCCGCCGTGCGCGCCGCCGCGGCCGGCGGGGCGGCCTGCTGCACCGGCTGCATGTACTGCATCGGCATCATCGGGGCGGCTTCCTGGCCCCCCTTGACGATGCGGATTTTCCGGCCTTCCTCTTCTATTTCAAGTTCCTTGATGTCGCTTTTTTCAACGAGCTTGACCAGTTTCTTCAGTTCTTCTATATCCATAATTCTCCCCTAATCTGGGCGTAATGAGCGTTTTCCGCGGCGGGCTCCCCGCCCGCCGCCTGTTATACCCGCGAGAGGTATTCCCCGGTTCGCGTGTCTATTTTCAGCTTGTCGCCGACCGCAATGAAAAGCGGCACCTGTATGGACGCCCCCGTCGACAGCTTCGCCGCCTTGGTGGCGGTGCTGGCGGTATCCCCCTTGAAGCCCGGATCGGTTTCCGTCACCACCAGTTCCGCGAAGAGCGGCATTTCGAGGCTGATGATAATCCCGTTGTGATACAGGATTTTCGCCATGGTGTTTTCCTGCATCCACTTCCAGTTGTCCCCCACCTGATCTTCGGAGAGGAACGTCTGTTCGTAGCTTTGGTTGTCCATAAAGTGGTACCCCTGCGCGTCCTTATACAGGTACTGCATCTCCCGTTCTTCAAAGTCGGGCACCTTGAATTCGTTCCCTTCCCGGACGGTCTGCTCCAGCAGCTGCCCGGTCTTGAGGTCCTTTATGCGCGCGCGGACAAAGGCCCGTTTGTTGCCGGGGCTGACATGCTGCGCACTGACCACAACATACAGCTTGCCCGCAAGCTCCACTTTCATTCCCGACCTTAAGGCGGTGATTTCCATCGCTTCTAACTCCTTTTTAGCGAAATTTCCAATTCGAGGGCATATTTTACCCGATTTTTGATTAGTTTTACGCAAAATCTGCTTATAAACATTGAGGCGAAAAAAAGACGAAAGAATGATTCTTTTTCGGAAAGGGATCAACCACGAATGGCACGAAGATCACGAATGGAAAGCGTTAAAAGGGGGCAAAAAGAATTTCCGGTTCGTTTGAACAATTAGCGGGTCAATTTGATAGCGCGAGGGGAGGGGGGGGGAAGAGGGTGGGGATTTTTTCCGCGGATTAACGCGGATTTTCACAGATTTTAGGAAACGCAAATTATGCCTTCAACCGCGAAGCTTGTCCTGGTCTCCGCGTTCGCGGGGATAAACTCCGGCGGGGACAAGCTTCGTGGTTGAAAAATCCCAAAATTCAGCTTCCCCCTCCCTCGCGTCGGCGAGCCAAGCTTCCCCCCTCCCCATCTGCGTTAATCCGTGTAATCCGCGGATATAATCCCCGTATTCATTATCCTGGCCATTCTTTATTTATTCGTGCGCTTCGCGGTTAATTTCCGTTCTCCGGCCCAGACTACCGGCCCCGGTTGAAGAAGCGCCACAGCTCGCCGCGCGAGAGCGAGAAGGCTATCGGCCGGCCATGCGGGCAGGTGTACGGCAGCGCGGTGCGGGCCAATTCTTTCGCCAGTTCGGCTATTTCCCCCCTGTTCAGCGTATCCCCCGCCTTCACCGCCGCGCGGCAGGCTATGCGCGACACGCAATCGGCCATCACATCCTTGTAGTCCTCGTCGCGCCCGTCCGCCAGCGTCTGCGCCATCTCCGTGATGATGGGGGGGAACTCCTTCCCCTCCAGGATGGCCGGCACTTCGCGTATGACGAATTCCCGTTCGCCGAACTCTTCCAGCCCCCACCCCATACCGGCAAAGGTTTTGGCGTGGGCGCGGATAACCTCGGCAAGCCGCGGGTCGGTGGAAAACGTCACCGGCACCAGGACCCCTTGCCGCTCCACCTTGTGCTCGAGGTAGCGCTTCATGAACCGCTCATAGAGCACCCGCTCGTGAACGGTGTGCTGATCCATAATGACGATGCGGTCCCCCTCTTCAAACAGAAGGAAGGTGTCGAACGCCTGCCCGATGACCGCGGCGTCCGGCGACAGCCGCCCGTGCGCGTTTTCCAGTTGCAGTTGGCCGCCGCCCTCGACGGCCGCCGCCGGACCCTCTCCGCTTGGGGCCGGACGCCAAAGCTCGAAGGTGCGGACGAATGCCGCCTTGCCGTCCCCGTGCGGGGCCGGGCTTCCGCCGGGCGCGGCGAAATCCCCGCCCGCCTGCGCCGCGCCGCCGGGCGGCGCATATGCCGTGGCGGAGCGCCCGAACGCGCCCCGTATCGCCTTTACGATAGCTTCCGACACCTTGCCGGGGTCGGCCAGCCGGACTTCCGCCTTGGCGGGGTGGACGTTCACGTCGACCACCTCCAGCGGCATCGAGATGTTGAGGAAGACCACCGGCTTGCGCCCCTTCGGCAGGAGGTCTTCGAAGGCGCGCAGCACCGCCGAGCGGATCAGCATGTCCTTCACCGGGCGGCCGTTGATGAAAAAGTACTGGTCGATGCCGGTGGCGCGGGTGAACTCCGGTTTGCCCACAAGCCCGCCGACGGCGATGTTGAACTCCTTGTGGGCGACCGGCACGAGGTTCTGGGCGTAGTCGGCCCCGAAAACCTGGCGCACCCGTTCGAGGAGCGCCGGGGCGGGGGGAAGCTCCAGCACCCGCTTGCCGTCCTTGATGAAGTTGAACCGCACGGCCGGGGCGCTGAGCGCCGCCTGCACCACCTTGGCGGTTATCTGGCCCATCTCGGCGGCGTCGGACCGGGTGAACTTCCGCCGCGCGGGGGTGTTGTAAAAAAGATTTTCCACCAGCACCTCGGTGCCTTTGAGCGGCGGGGCGTCCTCGATCCTGAGCGTTTCGCCCCCCTCCACCGCGATCCGCCGCCCGGCGGGGTTTCCCGCGCGGTGGCTGGTGAGGGTGAGGCGGCTGACCGAGGCGATGGAGGGGAGCGCCTCGCCCCGGAAGCCGTATGTGCCGATGCCGAAGATGTCGGCGGCGTCCCCCACCTTGCTGGTGCCGTGGCGGCTGAGGGCCAGCTCCACCTCGTCCGGCGCGATGCCGTGGCCGTCGTCCTTCACCCGTATCCGGCGGCGCGCCAGCGAGATTTCGATTTCGATGGCGGCGGCTTCCGCGTCGAGCGCGTTCTCCACCAGCTCCTTGACGACGCTGGCGGGACGCTCCACCACCTCGCCGGCGGCGATCTGGCTGGCCAGCGCCGGGGGGAGTATTTTTATCCGCGCGATTCCGGTCATTGATGGCGGCATAACCCTCTTTTAGCTACAATAGCTTCCTTGAAGTGGATGCTATACGCAACCGGCGGATATGTCAAGGGTATAATATACCCTGAAATAGTAATTTTAAGACCTTGGTGAAGGGGGTGCCCGGTGGCCGGGAAAGGGAACGTTCCGCCGCGGCAGATGGCGATGCCGCTGCTGCTGCCGGAGGAAAAGCTGTACGCGCTGGACCGCTTTTACCCCGGCGTTGAAAACCGCGTGGCGCTCGGCGCGGCCCGCGCCTTCGGCGCGAAAAGCCCGGCGGCCTTCGTCATCGTGGGCCAACGGCAGAGCGGCAAAACCCACCTGCTGAAAGGGATACTGCTCAACTGGAAAAAGGGGGCGTTCATAGACGCCGCGGCGGCGGCGGGGATGACGGAGCGGGAGACCGCCCGGACGCTCAAGGAGGCCGCCGCGTTCCCGCTGGTCTGCATCGACAACCTCGATGCGCCGTCCGCCCCCAAGAACCTGCACGAGGAGGTCTTTAACCTTTTCAACGCGCTCGCCGCCGCCGGCGGCCACCTCGCGGCGGCGATGAAAACGTCCCCCGCGAAGGCGGAGATGCCCGATTACCTGGCGAGCCGCCTGCTGACCGGCATGGTGGTGACGCTGAAAAGGCCCGGCGACGAAGAGCGCGAAATCATCCTGCGGAAGATCGCGCAGGACCGGAGCATCGGCCTCACCCCCCGCGCGCTCGGCTACATCCTGGAGCGGAGCGGCCGCTCCGTCGGCGATATGCTGGCGCTCGTCGGGCGGCTGGAGAAAAACCTTGCACCGGGGAGCAAACGTATCGGTTTACAACTTTTGAAACGCGTGTTAGATTCAGAAGCATCATGATATACAGGCGTGGGGGCAAACCCGGCGGCGGCACGGACAAACTTCACTTTATCGAATGCCCCGGTTGCGGCTGTCCCAACCGCCCCAGCGATCAGAAATGCATGTATTGCCGAACCGAACTGCAAGGCCCCGCCGCCGCGATCAAGGGGCATCTCTACCCCTATATCAACAACATCCGGGCGTTCTTCGCTTTCCAGCAGCCGCCGGACGAGGTCAACGGGTGGTTGCGGTCGGTTCTGGCGCTGCTGCTGGCCGCCGGTTTCATCGGCCTCGGCATGACATTCGCCATCCGCGGCGTGCGCCACGGCGGCTACTTCAACTGGACGGTCGGCGTCTTGCTGCTGATTTACGGCGGCGCCGCGTTGCGCGGCGCCTGGGGGGCGTTTTTCAGGAAATAACGAACCCGCCGTACCCCACCACGGCGTCCCGTTTCCCCTCGATGTCCCCCGACGTGGCGTAGCGTACCACCGCGAACTCCCGCGCGCCGTTTTCGCGCGCGGCGGCCACCGCCACATAGACCGGCCCCGCGCCGCAGAGCGCCTGATCCTCAAGCGCGGCGTCCAGTATTTCATCCGCGTCGAGCGATTTGAGCGTTTCGATCATTTTGCCGTCGATGGCGCGCGCCGCCTTGTCGGAAAGATAGTGGGTCATGTCGCTGCTCGCCACCACCAGCGCGCCGGTCTCTTTCGCCGCGCGGGCCACCGCCGCCGCGAGCGACGCGAGTTTTTCCGGGTTGTGCGTGCCGATGCAGAGCGGGGCGATCTTCACATCCCGGTTTTTGGCGTGGAGGAACGGCACGATCACCTCCAGCGAGTGCTCCGCCGCGTGGGCGGCGGCGTCTTCCTCCAGCAACGGACAGTACCGGAGCAGCAGGCCGCCCAGCTCCTTGTCCACCGGCACGTCGCCGGACGGAAACCGCCATGCGCCGTGCGGGTCGAGCGCCAGCTCCGCGCCGCGCCCCCGGTGGTTCGGCCCGATGAGTATCACCCTGTCCGGCACGTCAATGGCGGCAAACACCGCGCCGGCGACATGGCCGGAGTAATACCACCCGGCGTGCGGCGATACGGCGGCCAGCGGATGCGCGTGTCCTTCCGGCGCGGCGCCGATATAGCCGCGGAGTTCATCCAGCATCGCCTTCGGATCGGCGGGGTAGAACATCCCCGCCACGGCGGGCGGGCGGATATTTTGGGGGCTTTCCATAACCGCTCCTTTTGGGGCATTCAATGCTCCCACTTCCACCATACGTCCGCCGGGCGGTTCTGTAAAGGGGAGGGAAGGAAATGCCATCCTTTGGCCCGGGATGGTCCGCCGCGCGGGATGCGGGGTTACTTCAGGATTTTGGGAAGTTCAAGGCCCGCTTCGCGCGCCAGCCGGCCGACGGCTATCTTGCACCCCATCACCGCCACCGCGCCGTAGCGGGCGGAAAGCTCCTGCATCAGATGGTCGAGATCGTCGATGGAGCAATTGGCTTTGAGGCAGCGGCCGTCTTCGCTGGCCGGAAGCCTGAGATCGGCCAAGACCATCCACATCCGCTCTTTGCCGAGGATGCCCAGCTCGCGCTTGATGACGGTGTCGATAAGGACTTTGTACGTCGCCATCAGAAGAGGTCTTCGCCGCATTCGAGGTTTTTCAGGATGCCGATGTAGCGGCGCACATCTTCTTTCTTAATGATGGAGCCGTGCTGCGGCGCGATCATCGAGATGTCGAGGTTGTCCAGCTTGTCCATGGCGTGGCGGATGATGCGGTTCGACGGCATGTAGTTTTCGTGGAACGCCTTCATCGCCTCGGCGTAGTATTCGTTGGCGTAAAGGCTCCAGTCGAAGCTCAACCCCCCGAAGATGTCGCTGGAGAAAAGGATTTTCGACCGCTCATCGTATGTCATGAACGCCCCGGGAAAATGCAGGAAGGGGGTGAAGATGAAGCGGAGCGTCCGCCCCGATTTCAGCGTCAGCTTCCAATCGTTGGCGTCGACGCGGTAGAAATCGGAGCGGGTGCCGTAGTGCGATATCAGCACCGAGGCGCGGGTGTGGGTGCAGATGTCGAACTTCCCCCCCACCCCGGCCGCCAGTTCCTCGAAGCGGGGGATGGCGGAGCAGAGATCGGGGTCCTGGTGGTGCGCGACGACATGGCTGATATTTTTCAGGCCGGTCACCTGCATCACCTTGCCGAGGACTATCGGGAAGTGCGGCACCGAGCCGGGATCGAAAAAGACGGTTTCATCGCCGTCGTTCAGGATGTAGGGGTTGCAGCGGAATCCGGCGCTTGGATCATCGAAGCCGACCCAGTAAACGCCGGGGGCGATTTCAACCGCCTTGTTAATATCCAACGCTTTTGACATTGCCCGTTACTCCCGCGCGCCGGCGGTCGCGGTTATCATTGGGGGGTTCCGGCTGAAGCACCCTTTAGCAGATGGAGCGCCATCGAGCGCAGCGGGAAAAATGCGATGCCGGTGAAAATGGCGATCAATATCCACGCGTGCGGCGATGCGGCCACTTTTTCCCACGGGTTGTTCACCAGGATGGCGGCTGTGTAACCGACGCCTATCGCCGCGGCGGCCACCGGAAAAACCAGTTCCTCCGCCCTGTGCAACGCCGAGGGGCCTTGCCCGCCGTGCTTATCGTCCGAAACGCCCATAATCTCCTCTTCAATAACTATTGTACCGGCACACTACTTAAACCGGCTGAACTATTCAAGTCCCCTTTAACCCCGTTTCCGAAATTGGAAATGATAACCCCATGCTTATCGCATTGCTTTTCAGATATGTTCATTAATCTATGCCAATTCCACAGATGCACAAAAAAGTGCGTTTCCAATTTCGGTCCGGGACAAACCCGATAATGGATTTTCCCGCGTTTTCCGGAAGATGCGTCATGCCTCGTGCCACCCGTTTCATGAATTCGATCTCCAACTTAGGAATCCGGGTTTAATGAATCAGGCGGGCCAGAACCGCGAGATTCTCCACGTCCTCGCTCAAATCCTTTCCTTTGGGGGTTTCCAGCACCATCGGGATGTTCACGAAGCGCTTGTCGTTCACCAGCAGTTCGAACGGCTTTTCCCCCAAAAAACCCTTGCCGAGATGTTCGTGCCGGTCGACGCGGGAACCGAAATCCTTTTTGCTGTCGTTGATGTGGAACATTTTCAGGTGTTCGAGGCCGACGACGCGGTCGAATTCCTTCCACGTCGCCTTGTACCCTTCTTCGGTGCGCAGCTCGTAACCGGCGGCGAAGACGTGGCAGGTGTCGAAGCATACCCCCACCCGTTTTTTGTCCTTCACTTTTTCGATGAGGAACGCGAGATGCTCGAACTTGTAGCCGAGGTTGGTTCCCTGCCCGGCGGTGGTCTCGATGGTCAGCGTCACGCCGGCCTGTTTCGGGGTGCGCCTGATCGCCTCGTTCATGCAATCGGCCACATGAATAAGCCCCTCCCCTTCACCCGCTTTCATGTGCGAGCCGGGATGAAAAACAAGGCAGCCGATGCCGAGCAGCGCGGCACGCTCGATTTCATCCACGAACGCATCCAGCGATTTTTCGCGCATCGCCGCGTCCGGCGAGCCCATGTTGATGAGGTAGCTGTCGTGGCTGGCGACGAAACTGATGCCTGATGCCGCGAGGTTCTGGCGGTAGGCGGCGACGGATTTTTCGTCCAGCGGTTTCGCCCGCCACTGGTTGCTGTTCTTGGTGAATATCTGCATGGCGGCGCAGCCGGTTTTTTGGCCGGACAGCGGGGCGTTCTCCACCCCGCCGGCAATCGGCATATGCGCCCCGAAAAGCCGCCGCTGTTTATTTGTCATGACCGTTATTCTAACGCATTCCGGGAACAGGGGCGGCGGCGCAGCATTCCCGCAAGATGCAATCCAAGCAGCTTGCGGGATCGGGCGTTTTTTCGCAGTGCCCCAGCTTGCCCAGCGAGCAGAGCGCGAAATCGTAGCGCACCGGGTCGGCGGCATCGAATTCCCGGAACCGTTCCGTCAACGCCAGCGCCTTTTTGAAATTCGCCGCCCCCTTCGGGTTCACCAGCCCCAGCCGTCCGGCGATGCGGTTCACATGCACGTCGAGCGGCATGACAAGCCCGGCGGCGGAGATGCGCGTCCACAGCCCGATATCCACATCGTCCTTGCGCGCCATCCAGCGGAGAAAGAGGTTTATCCGCTTGCAGGCGGAGCCGTTGGCGGGAGAGGGGACGAGAAAACTTTTCGCGGCGGACAGTTTTTTGCCGCCGGAGAAAAGCCGGGCGAATGCGGCAAGCCGCGCTTCGGTATCCCCCGGCGCGGCGCAAAAGGCGTTTTCCAGCGTGCCGTGCGCGGCATAGACGGCGCGCAGCCGGTCGAGCAGCCATAGCAGGTCGGCCCGTTTGTGGAAACGGTATTTCCATCCCTTGAACCGCGCTTTGTATTCCCCCGCCATCAGCGCGGCGTGGGGATGCGCTCCCAATTCCGCCAAAATGCCGCGGACGTTGCGGACGATAAGATCCGCCCTGCCGTATGCAAACAGGGCGGCGAGAAAGGCGGAAAGCTCGATATCGCGGAACTCGCCGGCGCGCGGGACGCATTCCAGCGGGTCGGGGGAGAGCATGCTCCGGTCAAAGCGGCGGCAAAGCGCTTCAAGCCCCTGTTTCAGGGCTTCATGGCGCTGGTATCTGTTCACGGGCCGCGGAACGCCGGCCCGCGCTCATGGCGGGCCGGGAGTGTATGCCGGGGTATCAGGCTTTTGCTTCGGCCTTGGGGGCGGTGCGTTTGGCTTCGACGGCCATTTTGCGCTTGGTGCGCTGCAGGCGTTTCACCTTTTTCTTCGTGGAGCGCCCTGCGGCCCCTTCTTTACCCTTGGCTTTTTCCTTGGCCTTGGCGATTGCGTCGCCGATGTTCGCGGACGTAAGTTTCTTCAAAACGGCATCTCCTTAAAATTAAAGGGAAAGTCTACACCAGAACCGGTGTGAAAGCCATAACGCCGTATCCCATTCACTTTGAAATTAACTTGGCAACAGACCAGTCCCCTCCTTTGCAAGGAGGGGATACAGGGGAGGTTTTTAACCCCTCCCGCACCTCCCCTTGCAATGCAAGGGGAGGAAAAAAACAGGATAATTCAAACTGAACCACTACCCAAATCTCCGGCTAGGGCATGTTGCGCCGGTACAAGGTTGCGGTCTTTCGGCCATTTACACCGCGCGCCGAAGGCGCTTGTGTGAAAAAGACGGAACAGTCCTGTGGACTGGCCGCTTTTTTCCGCCGCGGATAGAAAAATATGTTTCCGCGGTTCCTTAATTCCACGGCACAAAGACATTAAACGCGGAATTGTGCATTAAAAACAGCGCATTGCGCGCTGGGCAACCTGAATAACGTTAAAAAATTAAGTCAAAAATTACCTTGAAATAATGTAAAATCCTGCAACATATATGAAGCGTAAATATGTCAAATCGTCCGAGTTTGTTTATAAGCTCTGGTTAGCCCTGATACTCGGCGTGCCAATAGCCGCCCTGATTGTTTTTTCCTCGGTGCTGGTGTCGGGAAAAGTGGATGTACTGCTCGAAATGAATGAGATCGACACCGCTTCCCACCTTATCAACCGTTCAAGCGACCTGGTTCATGAGCTTCAAAAGGAACGGGGATATACAAGCGGGTTTATCGCCTCCCCCAAAGATAATTTTGAAATCGAGTTGATCGGGCAGCGCGCCGCCACGGATGAACAATATGCGCTGTTTTTAAAGAAATTTTCATCCATCAAACAAAATGAAATGCGCGCCACCGCAATTGACATTTTTGATCCGTTTCACTTTGTTCACCACCACCAGCGGCATCATGTGATAAATGCCGCCATAATTAATAACCTTGATCTGGCGTTGGTGGAATTGGACAAGCTGAAGGATATCCGGGTGGATGTGGATTCGCATAAAATCGGTTATTTCGACGCATTGGAGTATTACTCCAAAACAAATTCCCTGATTTTGGACACCATCGCCTTTGTTTCCCAACTGGGCACCGACAGGGAAATTTCAACCCATTACCGGGCTTATTATCACTTGCAGATGATGAAGGAGAAGGCGGGGCTGCAAAGGGCCACCCTTACCTACGCGTTCGAGTCGGGCAAATTCCTGCCCGGCCAGTACGAAAAATTTTTGGCGGTCGCCGTGGACGAGTCGTACTCCCACAAGCGGTTTTTGTCCTTGGCTCCCCCGGACATCAAGGAAACCTACCTGAAAACCGCCGCCATGCCTGAAGTGGCGCAGGCGGACTGGATGAAACAAATTGCCGTTGAAAAGGGAGTGGGGGGGCATTTCCGCATCGACGCCGCGTACTGGAACAAAATGCAGACGGCAAAAATCGACAGGATTGAAGCGGTGTGCGATCTTCTTGAAGAACGGGCCAAGGAGGTGGTGGATGCGCGCCGCGCGGAGGCGAAAAACAGCCTGATAATCTACCTGCTGGTGAATCTCGCCGTCATTACTTTTGCCCTCTTGATGGCCGTGCTTCTTTTCCGGAACATAGCGAAACGCCGGGAAGCGGAGAAAAGGATGGAGAGCGCCCTGCACAGGGCCAAGGACGTGTTGAACGCCATAGCCACTTCACCGGATATAATCCCGTTTTTCACCGTCTCGCCCATCTACCGTTCCATGTTGAGCGTCGGGGGGGGCGATATCGTAAAGTGGGCGCGGTTCCGTTCCCGGTATGCCGGCCTCTATCTGCATGACGTGGCCGGACACAGCATCGAGGAGATACTGCTGAACATCCTTGGCACGGCGCTGGTGGATGTATGCAAAACCAACCCGGCGAAAAAATCGGCCAGCGCCCCTTCGGTGTTCCTGAGCTGCTTGAATGAGCACCTTGAAGCATACTGCGAGGGGACGCCGGACTATCTCACCGCCATCTATCTGCTGATGGATTTTGAGGAACGTGAGATCAGGTTGGCAACGGGCGGACATCCGAGGCCCTGGCTGATAAATCCCGATGGCACGGTGCGGCGGGTCGAGGCGCCGACCGGCTTCATCCTCGGGCAGTTCACCATAGACCCCTTGGCCGATGACCGCTACCGGGATATCGCCTTCCGGCTGGAAACCGGCCAGCTTCTGCTCGTGAGCAGCGACGGCCTGATGGAGCAGAAGGATGCCGGAGGAACAACCCTTGAGGCGAAGTTCCAGAAGGATATCGGGCGAAAGCTGGCGGGGCTGGAGCCGCGGGCCGCCTATGGGATTATCAAGCGTGAATTTGAGGCGCACCTCGATGGCCGCACCCCCGAGGACGACGTGTCGTTCGTTCTTGTCGGAACCCGCCCGGCCAATAAATATGAAACCATGCGGTTCATTCCGGGGCCGGAGCTGTTATCGCTGATATGCCGCCACAAAAGCGTCCGGGATGGCGATCCGGCCTCCCCCCCAAAGCAATGTGCCGCGAAAAGTTCTTCGCGGTCCGCTGGAAAAGCGGATGATGTTATCATGCACACGTTATCCGATTCATACGGGCCGGTTATCGAAAAACTGAAAAACGCCCAATGGCCGGACGGGAGAATCAGCCAGGTCGAGCTGGCCGTTTCGGAAATGATCATTAACGCCATCATGCACGGCAATATGTGCTCTAATCAATCCACGGTGGAATTGTCATACGCGCTGCATGACGGCGAGCTGGAGGTAAGCGTCGCCGACGAGGGAGCGGGGTTCGACAGCAACACCCTGCCCCAGTCGATAGAGGAAAACATGCTCATGGAGGGGGGCCGCGGCCTCCATATGATAAGCGCCGTGGCGGACAGCCTGTACTTCAACGACGCGGGAAACCGCTGCTGGGCGCTCTTTAAAAAAAATGCGTGACGCCGCCGGATCAGCCCGCCTTTTCATCGCCGTGAAAATTCCGCCGGAGCTGGCGCAATCGCTCGACGCCGTCATCCGCCAACTCGCCGCGGCTGGGGCGGAAGTGAAATGGGTGAAAACCAAAAATCTCCACCTCACCCTGAAGTTTTTGGGCGAGGTGGATGCCGCCGAAATTTCCCCGCTTATCGCCGCGCTGCAAACCATCAAAAGCGAAAATTTCGATATAGAGGTCGGCTCCATAGGGGTTTTGCCCAATATGCGCCGCCCACGGGTGATTTACGCCGATGTTGTGCAAGGTGCGGAAAAACTCACAAAACTTGCGATTTTAGTCGAAAAAGTGACCGTTTCGCTCGGTTTCACCCCCGAAAATCGTCATTTCTTGGCCCATCTGACGTTGGGGCGGTTTAAGGGCTTTGCACATTTAAACAGGTTGGCTGAAAAAATTGATGGTGCAAAAGGGGTAATTTTTGGTAAACTTTCGGTTGAGGCGATTTACCTCATAAAAAGTGAACTGCTGCCGGATGGGCCGCGGTACACGGAATTGGCCGCAATACCGTTAGAATAAAAGGGAGGGATCATGGCGGAACCCAGCAGCGACAAGAAAAAGGCGCTCGAAATGGCATTTGCCCAGATCGAGAAAAATTTCGGCAAAGGCTCGGTGATGCTGCTTGGCGAAGACAGCCCGAAGGTCATCACCGAAACCATTCCGACCAGCGCCCTCTCGCTTGACTACGCGCTCGGCATCGGCGGCGTTCCGCGCGGCCGCATCACCGAAATCTTCGGGCCGGAATCGTCGGGCAAGACCACCCTCACCCTTCACATCATCGCCAACGCGCAGCGGACCGGCGGCGTGGCCGCCTTCGTCGACGCCGAGCACGCGTTCGACGCGCTCTATGCCCAAAAACTCGGCGTGGACGTGAAAAACCTCGTCATCTCGCAGCCGGACACCGGCGAACAGGCGCTCGAAATCGTCGAAACGCTCGTCCGCTCCGGCGCGTGCGACGTGGTGGTGGTCGACTCGGTGGCGGCGCTGGTGCCGAGCGCCGAGATCGAAGGGGACATGGGGGACAGCCACATGGGGCTGCACGCCCGGCTGATGAGCCAGGCGCTGCGCAAGCTCACCGGCATCATCAGCAAGTCCAAAACATCGGTCATCTTCATCAACCAGATACGGATGAAGATCGGCGTGGTGTTCGGCAACCCCGAAACCACCACCGGCGGCAACGCGCTTAAATTCTACTCCTCCGTGCGGATGGACATCCGCCGCACCGCCGCGCTGAAAGAGGGGGAAGATGTGATCGGCAACCGCACCCGCGTGAAAGTGGTGAAGAACAAAGTGGCCCCCCCGTTCCGCGAAGCGGAGTTCGACATCCTTTTCGGCCACGGCATATCGCGCGAAGGGGACATGCTCGATCTCGCCAGCAACAACGGCTTGGTGGAAAAGACCGGCTCCTGGTACAGCTACAAGAAAGAAAAAATCGGCCAGGGGCGCGAACAGGCCCGCAAATTCCTGGTGGAAAACCCGTCCATCACCGACGAACTCGACAAGGAACTGCGGAGCAAGCTCGGCATCGGCGTGAAGGTGGAGCCGATCGGGGGGATGGAAGCCAGGGCGGAAGAGCCCGAAACGAAACCATCGCGCAAAAAACCGTAAGCGGCGATGGAGCAGGGGCTGCGGCGCGCGCTGGCGGCCGCCTACCGTCTGCTGGCGCGGCGCGGCCGGAGCGAGCACGAACTGCGCGGCGCGCTGGAAAAGCGGGAGACCGCGCCGGATACGATCGACGCGGCGGTGGAATACCTCCGCGAACGGCGGCTGGTGGACGACCGGAAGTTCGCCCATGATTGCGCGCAATCCCTGGCGCGCAATAAAAAGGTGGGGCCGCGTTATCTGCGCGACGCCCTGAAGAAGAAAGGGATAGACGAAAAACTGATTCAGGAGGCGGTGGCGGAAACCTTTTCCGATCCGTTGCGGGAACGCAACGAGATACGCGCGCTGGTTGAAAAAAAAAGCAAAGCCATGAAAAAAGACGCCACCCCGCTCCAGCGGAAGAAGAAGCTGTTCGATTTCCTGATCCGCCGCGGCTTTTCATACGACGCGGTGATGAAGGCGCTCAACGCGCGGGAGGACGCGGAATGATCCTGTATTCCGAAGTTGGGTCAAAAAACAGTTTCCCCCTTCCAAGGGGGGAAACCCCACCTCTTTCCTCCCCTTGGAAAGGGGAGGATGAAAGGAGGGGTATTTCCCTGCTTTTGGTTCAACTTCCGGAGGCGGAATGAATCCCGCTTATATCTATACCGCTTATTTTTTCGCCAT
>JACRGQ010000038.1 GCA_016217735.1 Nitrospinota bacterium | reverse complement strand
CCTTCTTCGACAGCACTTCCGTGATCGACGCCGTCAGCGTGGTTTTGCCATGGTCGACATGCCCTATCGTGCCGACGTTAACGTGCAGCTTTGTCCGCTCAAACTTCTCTTTCGCCATTTACCCACTCCTTCACTCACACAAGCCAAATTCTTAGGATATGAAGCTCTATACTATGGAGCCCGCGATGGGAATCGAACCCATGGCCCCGTCCTTACCAAGGACGTGCTCTGCCACTGAGCCACGCGGGCTTTTACTCTAATTCCCAACACACCGCCGCCTTTACTGGAGCGGGAAACGGGACTCGAACCCGCGACCCTCAGCTTGGAAGGCTGACGCTCTACCAACTGAGCTATTCCCGCGCTTACAGGCAATGGTGGAGAGGGAAGGATTCGAACCTTCGAAGGCCGGAGCCGACAGATTTACAGTCTGTTCCCTTTGACCACTCGGGAACCTCTCCCGTCCACATCTAACTTCCGCAATGTCAACTTGCCCGCATCCAAACTGGAGCTGGCGAAGGGAATCGAACCCCCGACCGGCTGATTACAAATCAGCTGCTCTACCAGCTGAGCTACGCCAGCCTCACCAAAAGGGTAAACCGAGATAATACGAAAAGAGCTTGATAGGTGTCAAGGAGTATTTGCGCGGCGGGGAGGCCACAGCCAACCCTGCGCCCCCCCTCCTCCGGAAGGCGCGGTGCAACGCAAACACCTGCATCACTTTTCGTTCTCGGCCGCTAGCGCCGCCTCAAACTCCGCATAGTCCGCATTAAGCGGATGCCGCGTAAGGAGGGACTGTACCACATCGCGCGCGTTTTGCGCCATCCCGTTTTCAGAAAAAAGTTTTGCCAGTTCAAAGGCCGCCGGGTCGGTGAGCCGCCCCCCGCGGTACAGCGGCTCCAACAGCGCAACCGCCGCGGCCGCGCGCCGCGAATCCCGCGTCACCCCCTCGTCGGCGAAATAGGCCCAGTACCACGACCGGGCGAAGCGCCCGAACGCCGGACCGTCCGCCAGCAACGCCCCGCACATCTCCCGCACATACGCCTTTTCGTCAAAACGCGCCTTGGCGGCAAGCGCCCGGTTGAATCCGCCCGCGAAACGCGCCAGTCCCGCCACACGCCCCTCGTCCGCGATCATCGGCTCCATCGCGGCGGCCTTCAGCGTCGCGGCAATGCACAGCATGGCCGCCACGCCCGCGAGAATTCTTCCGGCGCGCGGCACCCCCCCGGCGGCGGAAACGCTTTCCGGGGGTGGCTCCATCCCCGGCGTCTCCTCCCCGGCAAGCCCGGCGAGAACCGCCATTGGCGGCAACAGCAGGGCCAGCAAAAGGCCGCCCCACCCCGGCAACGCGGGAGAAAGAAAATGCGTTGCCGTATATGCGGCTTCTTTCGATGCGGTGGCATATCCAATAACGGTATGCGCGGCGGCATCGAGGATCGCCGCGGCCAAAAGGATAGCGGCAACGGCAAGGGCCAACCGCAGCAGCGCCGCGAAAAAGAAGGCTCCCTTTCTATCCATGGTAAATCGGCCCCACATAGCCGAACAGCGCGATGAGATTGAGCGCAAGGAACAGGTACACCAGCGCCGGCCGCCACGCGGAACGTTTCACCAGTTCAAGGAACCGGATGCCGCCGTACGCGGCCAGAATCGACGCGGGCGCGACGGCGTAAAAGAGGTAGCGCCCCGATACCAGCGGCAGAAACCGGGGGGAAAAGAAGGTGCCGATGTTCATCGCCAGCACCAGCAGGCAGAAAAGAAGCGCGAAGGCAAGCATCCGCGCCGCCGGTTCCCGCCGCCAGCGAAGCAGCCCCGCCGCAACACCGGCAAACACGGCGCCGGATAAGAGGGCGTACAGCGCGTAAAACCCGAAGCTCTGCTTATAGACCATCTGCCCGACGGTGAACCAGCCGGTGACGAACATAATGGCCAATCCGCGCAACCACATCCCGGCGGGCAGCGCCGCCAGTTCGGCCGGCCCGGCGAACGAGTACCCCAGCGAAAGACCCACCCGGTCGGCAAGCCGGATCATGCTATCGGTGGCGGCCAATTCCAGCGAAAGCAGGGCCGCCGCCGCCACAACGATGAACAGCGCTCCCCCTTTCGCCGCCGCGCGGGCCGAGCGGGCCGCCATCAGCACCGCCGCGAACGCCAGCGGAAAAAGGATCACGGCATGTCTTTTCACCAACAACGCAATCCCCAGCAACACAAACAGCGCGGCCAGACGCCCGCCGGAAATTTCCCGCGCGGCAATCATGGCGAGGCAACAGTAAAAAACCGCGCTGAACAATAAAACCGCCAGCACATCGGAATTGACCATCGCGGATAGATAAGAGAACTGCGGGTGAAACCCGGCGATCACCCCGGCCAGCAATGCGGCCGCGCCGCCGCCGAACAGCAATGCGGCGGAACGCCAGACGAGGAACACGGTGGCGAGGGAGAGCAACGCCGACATCCCGCGCGCCCAATGGAGCGCCCCTTCCGCCGTGGCGGGGGCGAACAGCCGCACCGGCAGGGATGCAATCCAGTAATAGAGCGGCGAACGGGTGCCGATAAAATCCTCGCTGTGCCGCATCAACGACGTTTGCGCAAACGCGGCGGCCCCTTCGGGCGGGGCGGGCATATCCGCCAGACGCCAATAATCGTTGTGGGCGAGCGACGCCAGTATCCGCGCCTCGGCCGCCGGCTGATCGGCCCGCCCCGAAAGAACGTAAACATAGGCAAAATGGTTCGGCTCGTCGTTGCCGAGCCACGGCGGCACCATGAACATGAAGAGCAGCGATTTCGCCAGCACCGCCGCAAGCAGTATCCAGAGCGCCCGGTTTTTCATTGGCCGCCATCTCCGCAACAATCACACCGGCGGAAAAGGCAGGCGGCGGTCCGCCGGATAAAATAAAGATTGCCAAACAAGTAACGGCGCCAGAGCCGCCCCGGCTCCTGCATGAAGCGGTAGAACCATTCAAGCCCCGTCCGCCGCATCCAGCGGGGTGCGCGCCGCGACAGGCCCGCCACCACGTCAAAGCTGCCGCCCACTCCCATCGTAAACGGCACGTTCATCGTGCGCAGATGCCGCTCCATGAACAGTTCCTTTTTCGGCGAGCCCATCGCAACAAAAAGGATGTCGGCCCCGGCGGCGCGTATTTTTTCGGCCACCGCCGCCTCTTCCTCCGGCGCGTAGTAGCCGTGCTGGGAACCCGCCACGGCGATGCCATACCGCCCGCGGCATACCGCCACCGTCTTTTCCAGCACCTCTGCGGACGCGCCAAAAAAGAAAAACCGCCACCCGCGCCCTTTCCCTTCGGCCAGCAGCCGGTGCATCAGGTCGATCCCGGCCACCCGTTCCGGCAGCGGCGCGCCGAGCAGGCGGCCGGCCCAGAGCAGCGGCTGCCCGTCGGCGAGGCGGAGATCGGCCTGTTCGATGGCGCGCTTAAGGGCCGGATTGCGGTCGATCTCGGCGAATTTTCCGGCGTTGAGAAACACCGCCTGCCGCGGCGTTTTTTCGGCGACAAAACGGGCAACGGCCGCCGCCGCCCCATCCATGGTGACGGCGTGGATGCCGATGCCGAAAAGCCGCACCCCCTTCACTGGCTTTCTTCCCCTTCCACAAGGGCCGCCAGCGCCCCCAGCATCGGCGCCGCGCCCCAGCGGATGTAGTTCATCCGCGAAGTGAAAAACCGGTACTTGCGGAAGTAAAATCCCCCCGCGCCATCGTACATATTATTCAAAACATAATCGAGAACCCCCCGCGCCATCTTTCCGTAGCGGCGATCGAAGCGGGAGGCGCGGGCGAGACAGCCGATGGCGCCGGCGCAGGCGCGGATATCCGCCACCATCGTCACCGGCAAGTGGCTGACGGCAAAGGGGCGCGCCGAACCGTCTTCCCGCACGAACGCGGCGGCGAACCAGGGAAGCCCCCGCTCCACCGCGCGGGCGGCCCCGGCATGGCCTTCCGCGGCCCATTCCATCAAGTGTTCCAGCACAAAAGCGCTGTGGAAACAATCAATGAAATTCTCCGTATCCGGCACGCTGCCGCGCTCGAAATAATACCACCCTCCATCCTCCTCCTGCATATCAAGCACATACGCCAATAGCCGTTCCGCGCGCGCGGTCCAAAGCGGGTTGCCGCAATATTCCCCCAGCCGCCGCAGGGCGCGTGAGGCGGCGGCGTTCGCGTTGATCACCCACCGGCGGTCCAGCGGGGTATAACTCACTTTGCACTTCCCCCCATCCATTTCCACGGCGTTGCAGTCGTGATAGATGAAGTTGCCGATCCCCTCCAGTTCTCCGCGATAGCCATCCGGATAGTCTTTCAGCAGATAGGCGGCGAAATTCCACGAAAGCGGCACGCACGGGGTGTATGCGGGAATGAGGGTGGTGGTATACCAGTCAAAGGGATGCCCCATCCCGGCGCCGTGCGCCGATTTCCCCATATACCCCAGCATCTCCCGCAGGAGGCGCTCGCGCTCCTGTTCAAACACGCCATCGCCGGTGAGCCAATAATGCACCGCCATGGCGCGCATGATCTCCGGCATCGTTTCCAGCGGCGGCGCGGGAACGGCGCGCCGGCGGAAGAGCGCCGGAAAGACAATGTCGCCGAAATAAACGATCCCGATAAGCGGAAGCGTGAACGCATTGCGGTGGCGGCGCAGCCATATCCCGGCGGGGGAACCCCAGAAATCATAATGATCCCACGAGCGGTAATGCATCCCCCCCAGCCGGCCGAGGATGGTTTTTATCAGTGCCGCGTCCCGCACGAAGGTCAGGCTCCTTCAGATGCCGGCTGGATGGCTTTCACCTCGCGCAGCAGAAGCGCCGCGCGGATCAGAAAAACCCCCCAGAAAAGCGCCGCCTGGAATTTCACAATCGCTTCCAGCGATCCGGAAAAGCGGATGATACCGGCGACCTGCGCGGCGGCGGCCAGCGCGCCGGGAATCAGGTAGCCATACCGATGGCGGGCGAGGGAGTAATTGGATTCGACAAAAAGCAGCGCAACGGCGACGGCGGCAAGGGTATACCATCCCAAAAACGGGGCAAGGGCCGGATCGCTGGTCTTTAGCATAAGCCGCAATAAAAATTCGGGGAAAAGAAACGCCCCCGCCACCGCGAAGAATCCCGCGCCCAGCACCAGCCCAAAACCGCGGAAGGCGATGGCCGGTGAAAGTCCGCCGCCCGCCGCGGCGCCCGCCACCACGGCGGGGAACAGGGCGATACCCACCACCTGCCCCAGTTGCAGCACCATTTTCCCCATAACCATGAATGCCCCGTAATGCCCCGACACCTCGTCCGTCATGACGGCGCGGATGAGGATCATGTCGGCGTTGAGATAGATCATCGGAAAAACCGAGCCGGCCATGGCGCTGAGCAAAAAGGCCGCGGTTTCCCCGCGGGAAAGGCCGTGCGCCGCCGGTGCGCCGTCCGCCATTCCGCGCAGTAACGCCACATGCAGCACCGCCGCGGAAAGCAGCGTGGAGACGATCAGCGTGACAACCGCGTTGGATACGGTGTTTATGCCGGCCGCTATCACCGCGGCGGCCAGCGCCACCTTCAATATCCCCGCCCCCCCCAATCCCGCCGCGAAAAGCCAGAACCGCTGCAAGCCGCGGACAAAGGCCAGCGGCGGAGCCTGCACGAAAAATGCCGCTATTAACAGCGCGGTCAGAAGCGCGGCCCCGGCGGACTCGATATGCATCCAGCGGCTCCACCACGGCGTGGTGGCGGCAACCGCAACGGTGGCCGCCAGAGCGGCGGCGGCGCCTTCCTTAAGCGAGCGGTCATACAGCGTCCGCAACGCGCCATGATCCCCCCGCGCACGCAACGCGGCGGCATGCCGCGCATAGAGCAGAATCATCCCGCCGGGAAGGATTGAAAAAATGCCCTGAACGGCGAGAATGGCGCTCAACTGCCCAAAGTCGCCGAGCGCGAGGGTTCTGCCCATCATAACCTGAAAAATGAAGGATGCGGCGGAACTGACGAAAAGCGCGGCAAAAACAATAGCGGAATTTTTTACCAACATCGCGCTGCCGCGGGACTGTCGCCCCATCCCCGCCGCTTGAGGGGCGGGGCTAGACGCCCGCCTTCACCCCCGCCACGGCGGAAAGGCGTTTTTTCATCGCCTCGTAGGCGGCCAGCGGATCGGCTTCGGCCTGCCGCAGAAGCCCGTCGATAAACCGTTCCAAGTCATTTACATCGCACACCCGCGGCCGGATCAGGGATATCTTCTGGTGCGAGGTCGCCTGACGCTCCTCGTCGCCATACATCAGCTCTTCGTGCAATTTTTCACCGGGACGCAACCCGGTGAATTTAATTTCGATTTCCCTTCCCGGCGCATATCCCGCCAGCCGGATCATTTCCTCCGCGAGGTCGACTATCTTTATCGGCTGGCCCATATCCAATATCATCGTATTCCCCGATTCCCCCAACAGCACGCTTTGCAGGATCAGCAGCACCGCCTCGGGAATCGTCATGAAATACCGCGTCGTCTCCGGGTGCGTCACCGTGAGCGGCCCCCCCGCCTCGATCTGCGCCTTGAACATGGGAACCACGCTCCCATTGCTCCCCAGCACGTTGCCGAAGCGGACGCTCAGGTACTTCGTCCGGCTCGTGGCCGCGCGGCACTGCACATACACCTCGCCCATCCGCTTGGTCCATCCCATCACGTTGGTCGACCGCACCGCCTTGTCCGTCGAGATGAACACGAACGTCTGCACGCCGTATTCGTCCGCCAGATCCGCCACGTTGCGCGTTCCCCCCACGTTGTTGATGATGGCCGAATCGACGTTCATTTCCATCATCGGGACATGCTTGTGCGCCGCGGCGTGGAAAACAAGGTGCGGCTTGTGTTTTTCGAAAAGAGTGGCGATTTTCCGCCGGTCCGTCACGCTGGCGCAACAATAAAATACCGGGGTGATGAATCCCCCCTGCTGGACATCCAGTTGGAGGTAGTGCAGCGGATTTTCACCGATATCAATGCAAACAAGTTCGGCGGGCTGCGATTCGAGTATCTGCAGGCAGAGCTGGCGTCCTATGGAGCCGGCCGCGCCGGTCACCATCACCCGCTTGCCGCGCAGCATCTCCTCCACCCGCGAATAATCGATCTTCACGGTATCCCGCCGCAAGAGATCGTCAATGTCGATTTTCCGCAACTGCCCGGCGCCGATCCGCTGATACACGAGGTCGAGATACGGAGGCACCACCCGGCAGGGGATTTTCCGCTCCTTGCAGGCATTGAATACCCGCTGCACCGTATCTTTGCCCGGGTCGTTGGCGATGATCACCTCGCTTACCGCAAGGTCCTCGATCACCGCGTCAAGCTCGCGGCTGGTTCCAACGTGCCGGATGCCGTGAATTGCCGTTCCCCGGCGGCCCGGCTCGTCATCCACGATGCCGACCACGCGGTACGGCGTGCTCTCCTGCGCGCTTAGAAGGCTGCGCAACAGTATCTCGCCCCGCTCGTCCGCGCCGTAGATCAGCGTCCGCTTGCCGTTGACGTCCTCATGTTCCCACCATCCAACCCCGATGAGTTCCCGCAGCACGCCCTGCCGCAGTTGGTTCGAATAAACGATCCGGATACCGACGCGGAACAGGCTCACCAATATCACGGTGTTCGCCCCATCCAGCACGAACACCGTGCGCGAGAAATCCACTCCGTGTATGAACGCGACAATGGCGACCGCCACGACGTTCCCCGCCGCCGTCGCCCGCACCACATTCACCAAATCCAAAATGCCGGTGAACCGCCACGGCCCCTTGTGCAGGCCGGCAAGCGAGAATATCGCCAGCTTCACCGGCACCACAAACCAGACCGTCATTGCAAACGATTCGTACAGGCCGGGCGTCAGGTTTTCAAAGCGGAAGGCAAAGGCCAGAAGATAGGAAACCACGAGCAGCAACGCGTCGATTGCCACCACGAAAATTTTATTGCGGTTTATCGTCAACACATGCTCCCCTTAAAAATCCGGATAAAGTCAAACGGCCACCCACAATATCGCCAGAATCCGGTTATAGGCCATTAATCTATCACATATGCGGGATAAGACAAAAAACCGCCCGATCCCGGCCAATATTATGCGCTGTTACAATACACCACGCTGAACGCCGGGCGGGAACGCTTCTGAAAGAAATATTGGAAAAACCCGAATATTCACGCGAAACAACGGCGGAAACCGGACACTTTGAGGATGCTATTCCCCCAGTTCCTCTTTGCCCGGCGGGGCGGGAATGAGCACCTGCCGCGGCTTCGCGCCATCGGCCGGTCCCACCATGCCGCGCTGCTCCATCGTCTCGATGATGCGGGCCGCGCGGTTATATCCTATCCGCAGGCGGCGCTGCACCATGCTGATGCTCGCCTGCCGCGTGAGCGCCACCAGTTCCACCGCCTGCTCGAAAAACTCTTCGTCGTCCCCCATCCCTTCGTCCTCGGCTCCGGGGGGAAGGTCGGCTTTTTCCTGCATCTTGAGTATCTCTTCGTTGAACTGCGGCTTCCCCTGCTTCTTCACGAATTCCACCACCCGCTTCACCTCGTCGTCCGACACAAAGGGGCCGTGGATGCGCTGCAACCGGCCGCTGCCGGGGGGAAGAAACAGCAGATCCCCTTTGCCGAGCAGTTTCTCCGCCCCCATCGAATCGAGGATGGTGCGGCTGTCGATGCGGCTGGTCACCTGATAGGAAAGGCGCGTCGGGAAGTTCGCCTTGATGAGGCCGGTGAGCACGTCCACCGAGGGGCGTTGCGTGGCCAGTATCAGGTGGATGCCGGACGCGCGGGCCATCTGCGCCAGCCGCGCCAGGCTGTCTTCCACTTCCTTCGAGGCGACCAGCATCAGGTCGGCCAGTTCGTCGATAATGATGACGATGAACGGCAGCTTCTTGACCGGCGCTTCTTCCTCGATGACGTCCGCCAGCATCTCCCCATCCTCGTCGAACCTCTGGACGCGCACCTCCACGTCCTTCTCCTTCTTGCGCCGCTTGGCCTTTTTCGCCTCTTCATCAAGCTGTTCCTGCGCCCACTCGTTGTAGCCGGTGATGTTGCGGAACCCCTTGTCGGCCAGCAGCGCGTAGCGGCGGTCCATCTCGTTCACCGCCCAGCGCAGCGCGTTGGCCGCCTTTTTCGGGTTCGTCACCACCGGCGAGATCAGATGCGGGATGCCGTCATAGATGGAAAGCTCCAGCATCTTCGGATCCACCATGATGAAATTCACCTCGTCCGGCCGCGCTTTGAAAAGAATCGACATAATCATCGCGTTCACGCCGACCGATTTGCCCGACCCGGTGGAACCGGCGATCAGCAGGTGCGGCATCTTTGCCAGATCGGCCGCCACCGGCGTGCCGCCGGTATCCTTCCCCAGCGATATCGTCAGCTTGGATTCCGATTCCGTAAAGGAGGAAGCGGTGAGAATGTCCTTCAGGTAGACCGGCTCCACATGCGCGTTCGGCACCTCCACCCCGACCACCGCCTTCCCCGGCACCGGCGCGAGGATGCGCACCGAAGTGGCGCGCAGCCCCATCGCCAGATCGTCGGCCAGCGCGGTGATCTTGCTCACCTTCACGCCGGGGGCCGGCTCGAACTCGTACTGCGTGATGACCGGCCCCGGCAGCACCTGCGTCACCCGCCCGTCGATGTCGAAGTCGGCCAATTTTTTGGTGAGTATCTGCGCGTTGACGAGCATCTCCTTTTCGCTCCGCTGCTTGCCGGAAGGTTTCGGGTCGGCGAGGTACGACAGCGGCGGCAGGGCATACATCCCCTCCTGCACGAAACCGAAATCCGCCTGCAACACCTTGAACTCCTCTTCGGACCCCTTTTTCGGTTTCTCCTGCTCGCGTTTGACGATCTTGGGCGCTTCGGCGGACGGCGTTTTCTCCGGCGGCGCGGCGGCGGGCTGTTTCACGATTTCGGGGGCATCCACGGCGGCCGGCTCTTCGCCCTTTTCGGTTTGAGGCTGTTTCCGCAGACGCGCTATCAACGCGGCGATGGCGGGAAAAATTGTTTCCCGCGCAAAATCCCACACTTTTTTTGATGCGTCCCATGTGATGCGGAAAAACTGGCCGAACGACATCCGGGTGGTGACCAGCGCCGCGACGAAGAGCAGCGCGAAGGCGATCACCCCCGCGCCCGCGCGGGCAAGGATGGCGACGAGGAATTTCTCGGCGAAGAGATAGCCCACAAAACCGCCGCCGTACGCGGTGGCATATATCGGATCCTGCGGCCAAATGATGTTCACCAGCGAGCAGAACGAGACGAAGAAGAGCATCCCCCCGGCTATGAGGGAGAGGGCAAAGACCTTGGCGTTTTCCCAAAACATCATGATGCCGAGCGCGAGGCAGAAGACCGGGATGGCGTAGACCGCCGCGCCGAACATCTGCACCAGCGAATCGGAGAGGTACGCGCCGATGACCCCCGCGGCGTTTTGCACCGCGCCGCCCCCGCTCACCGCATGGGAAAAAGAGGGATCGTTCACGCTGTAGGAAACGAGGCTGATAACGGCAAGCAGCGCAAACGCGATGAGGCCAACGCCGAACCCCTCGCGCACGTGCCGCTTCCCGGCCATATCCCGTATAAAACCCATCGCCGTATTTTACGCGCGCCGTCCTCTTTTGAAAAGGGAAATGGACGAAATTGTTACGAAATAACCGGCGGTGACGGTTTTCGCGCCAAACCTTCCTTCATTTCGTGCTGAAACGCCAGCGGCGCCAAACACTTCAAAATACGCCAAATTCCGCGGATGCGTCATTACTTCCAATTTGCCCGGCACCGCTTGACCGCGACAGCAAAAACGGGGGTGATATTTTGCGGAATTGATCACTTCACGCAGCTTGAATCCGTCCGCGCCATTTGGCGGCACCGCGCCCAAGATGATAAGTTGAGCCCACAGGGAGGGAATGATCGTGGAAAAAGGTTTTTGGCGCTTGATTGGGAAGCTGACGCTTTTTGTTGCCGTTCTTGTTGCGGGCCAAGCCTGCACCAAAAGCGACGATCTGCACACCGAAGAAAACAACTACTGGCATTATTGCAGCTCCTGCCACGGAAGGGAAGGCAAGGGAAATGGGATGATGGCGCATGATATGCCCGTTCGGCCAAACGATCACACCGATGCGCGGATAATGAGCACACGCACCGATGAGCTTCTCTTCAAGACTATCAGCGAAGGGGGGGAGGCCACCGGCTTTGATTCGGGCATGCCAGCGCATAAAAAATTCCTGAAAAAAGAGGAAATACAGGGGCTGGTAAAATATATCCGCAAACTCTGTAACTGCAAATACACCACATAGCGGCCTTCCCGGAAAATGGCGCCGGGCCAGCGGCAAGAACTTGGAACAGGCCGACCGGGGCAATTATTATCAGCCGATTCTTTTATTCATCGCCCAAGCCGTGGAACGGTCGCTTGACCTGTATATCAAAACTTTCTTGGTGGGCACACAATTTATTGTGTACATCATGCCGCAAGGCATGACACTCTCTTGCCGCTCCGCGCCAATGCCACACAAGAACGGGCTAACCTGTCAAGCATCGGCCCGCCGGGCCGATTGTGCGACAAGAGTGTCGCACCTTGTATCTTGGAAATCGTAGAATTTCATTAAGTGGAAACCGGGGAAAACTGTGTCGCACCTAATGGCTGGGACCATGTTTGGTAGATAAGTTTCCCCGGT
>JACRGQ010000037.1 GCA_016217735.1 Nitrospinota bacterium | reverse complement strand
GGCGGGATTCGAAGCAAGTGAGCGTGCGCGACCGATGAGGGAGCGCAACCGCACAGGGACGTGCGGTTAGCGAACGCGGCGGGCCGATGGAGCGGGAGCGTGACGCGACCGCGAGAGTGGCCGTTCCCGCCGAGGTCACCATTAAATGCTTTATTCCCTACCTGCCGCTAAAATTACATCATGGAAAAAACCCGCCGAAAAAACGGAATTCAAAAAAACCGGACAGCCGGCTGGCAGGCGAATCGCGCCTGATGGAACGGTGGCGCATACGCGCATAACACCGCTTCCGCTTTTACCTTTCGCTTTTCCACCGAAACTTTGGTAAACTTCAACTTAGGATATGGTCTAAGTGGGCCATTTGGGAAAAATGGATTTGCCTGTTTAAGTAGGCTGCGGCGGGCGACATTGCTTCACCGCGGGGGGGAACAGGGCGCGCGTCTGCTTTTCCGTCAACCCGCGCCGGAGTTTGTAGCGAAGTCCGGTCGCCAGCTTTGCCGGCCCGCCCGGCATGACTGGAGTGTTGCGAACGCGGGAATGAACCGATATTGATGGGAAACTGCATGTCAAAGACGAAACTTCTGCTCACCGGCGTCTTCAAACCCTTTGGAGTTTCCGACGAATACGGCGAAGCGCTCTGCACGATGGAGCTGCTGAACAACCAGGTCACGCGCGAACAGGGCATCCACTCCCCCCGCCAGAACAACCCCAGCTTCGGGCTTTACCTGCTGGCGGAGAACATACTGACCCCGGCGACGGTGCTCGATTTCCCCACTTGGAAAGAATTCACCAAGGAGGTTCGGAACGGCAACTACACGCACGTGGGCATCTCCTTCATCGTGCCGAACGTGCTGAAAGCCGCGCGCATGGCCAATTACGTCCGCAAACACTCCCCCGCCACAAAGATACTGCTCGGTGGACACGGCGCGGCCATCCCCAACCTCAAAAATCATGTCGACTACGACGAGGTCTGCCGCGGGGAGGGCGTGCGTTGGCTGCGCACCTATTTCAACGAGCCGCACCAGGAACGCCCCATCATCCACCCGGTGGTTCCCTCGTCCGTCAGAAAATACATTTACGGCGCGCCCGTTTTCGACAAAGGCGCGATCATCCTGCCCGGCGTGGGCTGCCAAAACTCCTGCCGGTTCTGCGCCACCGCCCACAAATTCGAGAAACAGTACACCTCGTTCCTGCGCGAGGGGGGCGATCTCTTCGCCGCGTGCCGGAAATCTGAAACGGCGATGGGAACGGAAGATTTCTCGCTCATGGACGAGAACTTCTGCAAAATGCCGGTGCGCGCCGCCGCGCTGCTCGCGGAGATGGAAGCCCACAAGAAAGCCTACACCTTCTCCATCTTCTCGTCCGCGGAAGCCATCACCCGCATGGGCGTCGATTTCCTCGTCCGCATGGGGGTGAACTTCGTCTGGATCGGCGTGGAATCGAAGTGGAACGTGTTTGAAAAAACGCAAGGGGTGGACCTGCACGCCCTGATAAAAGACATCCAGGATCACGGGATCACCGTGCTCGCCTCGACGATACTCTTCATGGAGCATCACGACCGGCACACCATCGAAGAGGACATCGACTGGGCCATCGGCCTCGAATCGGATATGCTCCAATTCATGCAGTTCGGCCCCATCCCCGGCACCCGCCTGTACAACGACTACGAAGTGGAAGGGAAACTGCTCATGGACATCCCGTACCCCGAGCAGCACGGGCAGGACAAAATATGGTTCCACCATCCCAACTTCACGCTCCAGGATACCTCGCGCATCCTGAAGGAAGCGTTCGAACGGAAATACGAAACCCACGGGCCGGGCATCCTCAGCATGGCCCACACGGCCGTGCGCGGATACCTGCGGCTGCGAGACGATATCGAGTTCAACGAAAAAAACGGACTGGCCTGGGATCCGAAACTCATGAAATACGTGCCGTCGACGGACAGCGGCCCCGACGAATTTCTGCGCCTCCGCCTCGAATCATGGCGGCAATACGCCATTCGGTTCCGCCCGATGTTCCGGAGCACGCGCGCCTACGCGCCGAATCAGGCGGCGCGGGATAAAGCGGATATGGTCGCGAAGCTTTACGAAGAAGCCTTCGGCAAGATGGACATGAAGGACATCGCGAAATCGGCGGCCCTCCGCCTCCTCGCGTGGAAAGAAAACCTGCACCTGCAAATCCGCAAAGCGTTCGGCGGCGGCGATATCATGCGCCAACCCGCAACGGTACGGCAGGAATACGCCGACCGGCGCGGAACCATCACCACCGGCCACGACCGCAAAAAGAAACGGCCGCATTCATCCGCCACCGCCGCCGCGCGCTGACGCGCCTTCCCCATTTTCCTTTGATTTGTCATTCCCGCGAAGGCGGGAATCCAGTCTTCTTTCCCTTCTGTATCCCCGCTGAAACTTACCTCCACAGAAACGGGGTCAGGCGTGAATGACTTTGGGACGGCGGGCAGCCCGCGTCTTTTTGGCAAACTCGCGCTGGAAGGCTTGCTCATGCTTTTTCCAGTACGCCAACTGCTCGTCCACCGACATGCCCTTTGTTTCTTTATAAATCTTCTCTTGGGCGCGCCGCTTCATCTCCACGCAATCGAAACCCTTTTTAGCTTTCATGGTCTATTACCTCCAAAGGCGAATGAATGCTGAGCCGGATAACCATTATTCCCGTTGACCCCATTATACAGCGGTATCTTTTTGAAGTTTACAATGTGCTTAAAACTCCAGCTTACAATGAGGCCACACCCCGAAACTGTTCTTATCCAATGTCAAAACAAAGAGGAGGTCAAATGTCCTTGTTAGCCAGAAAAAACCTTCCCAACTTAAATCAGGGTTTTTTTGGGAAGCCGCCTTACTGGAGCCTGAATCTTCTTCTAATCGCAAAGAAAAAGAGCGCAAAAAGAAAATAGGACAAAACTGAATGAACAATTGCAATTGCTCTTAATTGGTATGGGTATTCAATTATTTTTATAGCACCGCTAGGCGTCTTTATAATCTGCTCCTTAAGAATATCAAATGGAAGGATGGCTTGCTTTAGCGTGAACATTATTGTCTGCGGCCATTCCAAACCACACACATAGCATGCCAGTTCATTTGCACAGCAATCAACGAAGCGATTGGCGTTGAAATACAAGCAAAATGCAAATATTTGAAGCAGGGCAAATAATATCAGAGGCCGAGAAAAGCTTGCCCCGTATGATGAAAACCGCTTATAAAATAAGGCAACAGTTCGGATGCTAAACGGGGTATTTTTATCCACCCTTAATGATTCTTGTTCGGCCTCAAAAAACGCTTGATGCTCAAGCCACGCACCTATCGTTTTCATTTTTTCAGCCAAGTTTCGATAATGCAAATAATCGTTTGGGGCGATAGATGCAAACCTGGCATTCTTAAAACTAATCCCCTCCCCATACTCCGCCCCATTTAAATTTGGAGGGCAATAAAACAGAGCATCATCAAAAATTAAATCATGACTAAAAATCCTATTACGGAAACTAATCATTTCAGAATGCCGAGAACTTTCATAAGGACCAAATACCGCCCTTGAAAAATCCATTCTCTGCGCAACAGGAGATGATAGGGTTTTTGTAAAATCTGCTGCTTTCCTGAATGTCGCCCCAATAAAACTACCGCCAACAAGAAAAGAACTGTTCTTAAAAAACGCCACGCCATTAAATGTTGTGCTTACAAAATTGACGTGATCTCGAAATGTACAGTTTTCAAAATCTGCGTAACCTTGGAAAGTAGATCCAATTATTGCTAATTGGAACTCAAATGACCTCACTCCGCCCTCAGGCGCCCTAAATTGTGCCAATCCATAAAAAAAACAATTCCTAAAACTAATCAAGCATGTTCTATTAAAAATGTGAATTAGGGGCTCAAGATAAAAATCGGGTGGAAATACGACCTGATCGAACTGATATTGTTTTTTTGGTTCTTCCTTAAAAATGGTCTCGTTTAGAAAATGTTTTAATTTAAAATAAAATTCGGATCGTTGCGCAGGGGTAAATCTTGCCTTTCCATCGTTGGAGTCAGGGGTACTTTCCCATGGAAGATGCGCACTGCAATATTCGCGCCCACCAATATTATGGAGCGGAAAAAGATTAATATGGCTTGAGAATTGACAATATTCTATACAGCAACTCACCAGTCCATCCGGAGATACAGGGCGTCCGCCTTTTCGTCGACCTTTAAATTCATAATTTACCCTTCATGCTCCTGTCAAAAAACGCGGTTACGGCCCTTATGGGGCTTGTCCGTGGGTTTATTATAACCCGTAATCCTTGCCGTTGGCGCGGCAACCCCAAAGATGAATCCTGCGGCGCCAAAATGGGGAGCAATGCTTGCCCTCTATGGGGGCAACGGCAGACAAGAATGTCTACCCTGCCAAGAAGGGCAAGTCCAAGAGGAGGAAGACTCAAGCTTGCTGGTTCCCCGCCTGCGCGGGGATGACACGGGAAGGGTCAAATCCGGCATGACAAAAGAAGTAAAGAAAGCGAAGGCGGACTATAAGCCGGATTCTGTACCCGGTAAAGGGCGACGGCCATTTCTCTAAGCCCCGCCGTTGCCGGCGGGATCAAGCAGCCAACCCGGGGGCAGGAAGCGAGCAGCTTCCCTTCTCCTTGCGGAGAAACGCCCCCCTATTTGGCCTTGCACCGGACAGGGTTTTCCATGCGGCCGGCGTCGCCGCCGGCCCGGTGAGCTCTTACCTCGCCATTTCACCCTTACCCCAATGTAGGGGCGGTATCTTTTCTGTGGCACTTTCCCTGGGATTGCTCCCGCTCTTCGTTAAAGAGTGCCCCGCTCTATGGTGTCCGGACTTTCCTCCGCCCCCGTTGCCGGGCGCGGCGGCCGTCTGTCCGCCTTCGCCAAAATTATTTCGAGTCAGGAAGCGCGTAAAGGAACCGGTTGCAGTGCGGGCAGTTGTGCAGGCGCGCGCCGGTGCGGACTTCCAGCGCCAGTTGCGGCAACACCATCTGGTGGCAGGCGGAGCAGAAGCCGTTTTTCAGCTCGGCCACCGCCTTGCGCCCGCGCGCCTTGAACACCCGGTCGTACTGCGACAGGCTGCCCGGCTCGACGGCGGCGGCGATGCCGTTGCGCCGCGCGTGGGCCGCTTCGGCCTTCGCCCTGACTTCCGCCAGTTCCTTTTCCTTCACCGCCTTGAACGCGGCGAATTCCTTTTCCTCCGCCGCGACTTTTTCCTTAAGGCCTTTTTCTTCGGCCTTCGCCGTGTCGAGGCGCTCCATGATCTCAAGCTGCTCGTCTTCCAGCCGCCCGATGGCCTCTTCCATGTTTTTGATTTCCTGCTGGGCGGCGTGATACTCCTGATTGGTCTTCACGTCGTTAAGCTTCATGCGGGATTTGACGATGGCCGCCTTCTTCTCTTCCACCTCGCGCTCTTTTTCCAGCCGCGCCTTGTTGACGGCCTCGAGGTTCTTCTTGTACTCCTCGTATGCGGCCTTGTCCTTGCCCAGCGCCGACCCGTGCTGGCTCAACTGCGCGGGGAAAGCGCCGATGACCGCTTCCATCCGGGTGATTTCGTCGTCGGCCTTTTGCAGATCAATAAGAAGTTCCAGGTTTTTTTCCACCGCGTTCCTCAATAGTCCCTAAATGGTTCTTCAATGTATAAGGGTGTGATTCTAGTCCTTTTTCCGGATTTTGCCATCATCTTTTTAAAATAGGCCGCAACCAGCGCCACCATCGGCCGTTCCGTGCCCAGATGCCCGCCGTCTATCATACACATTCCGCGCCCCGCGCATTCCATCGCGTTGTGGTGGCGCACCTCGCCGGTCAGCAGCAGATCAGCCCCGCGCGCGGCCGCGTCGGCCAGCAGATCCGCCCCCGATCCGGTGCAGACCGCCACGGCCTTAACCGTCTTTTTTCCATCGCCGTACAAACGCGCCGATGAAATGTTCAGCGCCTTCTTCACCTGAAGGGTAAACGCGGCGGCGGTCATTCCACCGCCCAACGTGCCGATGCGGTACACCGCTTTCCCCGGCCCCGCGGCGGGCCGGACATTTTTCAGCCCCACCAGCCGCGCCACATAATCGTTAAGCCCCGTGGGGGCGAAATCTAGATTGGTGTGCATGGCGTAGACCGCGATGCCATGACGCAATACGGCGGCGATGATCCGCCCCCGCGGCGTGGAAAGATCGATCCGCTTCAGCGGATAATAAATCGGCGGGTGGTGGACGACGATGAGGTTGGCCCGCGCCGCGACGGCGGCCGCAACCGCCTCTCCGGTGAGGTCCAGCGCCACCACAATCCCGGCGCAGCGGGCCGCGGGATCGCCGATGACAAGCCCCACGTTGTCGCCGTCCGCCGCCAAACCCGGCGGCGCCAGCCGCTCGCAGAGGCGCATTACGTCCTTCATCGGAATTATTCTATGCCACTCCGCGCCCGGCGCGTAAAAAAGTTTGCCCGATGCCGCCCCGCGGACGGCGCGCCGGGAAGGGGCGCGGCTATTGCTTGGGGGTTTTCTGGAACGCGGCGTAATACCCTTCCAGGCGGGAGGCTATTTCGGAGTGCTTGAACGGTTTTATGATGTACCCCTGAATGCCGATCCGCGCGCAGTCGACGATGTCGCCCTTGTCGGACAGGGCGGTCGCCATCACGATGGCGGTATGGCGGCCGTTTGTCTTTTCCAATCTGCGTATCTGCTTGAGCGCCGTGAAGCCGGTCACCTCCGGCATGACGATGTCGAGGACGATCATGTCGGGATTCCAGCTTTCGTAAATTTCCAGGGCGTCACGGCCGTTCATGGCGATTTTCTTTTCATACAGATCGTCGCTCAAACCAAGCTTGTAAAGCTCGATAACCGATTTGGAGTCGTCGACCAGGAGCACTTTCATTTTCGCGGATTCGTTTGCCATGCCGGTATTATAACCACCGCGCGGAACCGATGCCAGACTATACGTGAAAACGCCGCATCTTTCTTGTATCTAAGTCAAAGGTTTTGTCATGCTGAGCGCAGCGAAGCATCTCTTTCCGGAAAGGGATTCTTCGCCCAAGGCTCAGAATGACAAAATCCGCGCACAACGATGAGGGCAATTTCAAACCGGACCGCTATACGCGGTTGACGCAGCTTTCTATCTTTTGGGCCAGCTCGTTATAATTTATCGGCTTCACCAGATACCCCTGCACGCCCAGCTTCACGCAGTCCATCACGTCGCCTTTGCCGCCAAGCGCGGTGGTGACGATCACCGGCGTGCTGTGCCCGCTCCCCTCCTCGATGCGGCGGATATCCTTGAGCACGACGTAACCGGACATGACCGGCATCATGATATCCAGCATCACCACGTCGGGATGCCACCGCTCCCACTCCTCGAACGCCTCTTTCCCGTTCACCGCGAATTTGAGGTCGTACAGTTCGGGGTTAAGCCCCAGACGGAAGAGATTGTGCATTAACGGTTCGTCTTCGGCGATCAATACTTTCAGTTTTTCCATGGCCTCCCCATCACGATAACGCTCCACGCCGGAGATCAGGCGTATTGTATGTCTATGCGGCCCAGGTAATCCGCCAGCCGGGCGGCTCCGGCTTTCACCGCCGCGGCGTCCTTCGCCTTTGCGGCGGTTTCGATGACGGCGCCGATGGCGGTGATCTCGTCGAACCCGTATCCTCCGCCGGAACCCTTCATGCTATGCCCCAAAACATACACGACGCCCCAATCCCCCGTCTCCAGCGCGGCGGCAATCCCCGCCACATCTTCATGCCGGGCTTGCAAAAAGCCCGGCGTCAGTTCTTTAAGGTCGGCGTCGACCTTGACAATGATCCGTTCCCCGTTTCCCATATCCACCCCCGCACGCCTACTCTTCAGCCGCCTTCACCCGGTTGCGCCCCTGGCGCTTCGCCGCATACAGCGCCTGGTCGGCCCGCTCGACCAGCTTTTTCATCTCCGTTTCCCGGTTCGGCACCATGCTGGCGACACCCATGCTCAATGTTACATATGGGGAAACCGGCGATTTGGCGTGCGGCGTCCGCAAGGCATGCACGCCGGCGGCCACCTCTTCCGCTATTTTCACCGCCCCTTCCAGCGGGGTTTCCGGCAACACCAGCACAAACTCCTCGCCGCCATAGCGGGCCGCGATATCGGCCGGCCGGCGGGCCACCCGGCCGATGATGGCGGCAACTTGCCGGAGACAATCGTCCCCCCCTTGATGGCCGTAGTGGTCGTTATACAGTTTGAAGTGGTCGATGTCCACCATCAGCCTTTTCCAATATGGAATGAGTCTGAAGGGGGGACGTGATTCCAACATGAAATGAGTCTGAAAGCTGTTCATGATAGGGGGATGAATACCATCATGAGCCTGAACGAGTTACAGAGCATTGACCAATTGAACCTGTTT
>JACRGQ010000036.1 GCA_016217735.1 Nitrospinota bacterium | reverse complement strand
GCGCTTTACGACGTAACGGGAAAGGAGGTAAAACAGACAAAAAAGAAGGCCGCTTGAAAAAGAATCACGGCTAAGGTAATTTTGGAAAACCGGACAAGTAATGTGCTCCAAAACCGGACATTTCTATTTGCTCGCAACACCTGTAAATCGGAATTGTTTTGCCATACCGGTATGGTACCATTACGCCGATGGCAGTTAAACAAGCGGCGGCGTTTATCAGGGACAACGACAACTTCCTGCTCACCTCGCATGTCAACCCGGACGGCGACGGCGTCGGCAGCATTTTAGGGCTGGCCGGCCTGCTTCGCCAGCTTGGCAAGAGCTTCCACGTGATCTGCGCCGATCCGCCGCAGGACAAGCTCGGTTTCCTGCACGCCTACAACATTATCGAGACGTTCGACGAATCGATGCGGGGAAAAATATCCTTCGACGCCGCGATCATTATCGACTCGCCGCACATGGACCGCGTCGGCGCGACGGTAACGTTGCTGAAAAAAGACGCCCAAATGCTGGTAATCGACCACCACATAAGCTGCGAGAACTTCGGGACGGTGAACCTCATAATCCCCGAGGCGGCCGCCAGCGCGCAGATCGTCGCCATGTTATACGATGAACTGGGCAAAACCTTCGACGCCAACAGCGCCGAAGCGCTGTACGTCGGCTTAAGCATCGATACCGGCCGTTTTCGCTTCAGCAATGTCACCCCCGCCGTCTTCCGGCTGGCGGCCCGGTTGGTCGAAGCCGGCGCCGTGCCGGATATTCTCGCCGACCGCCTCTATTACAACGACCCCATCGAAACCAAGATCGGACTTGCCAAAGTCATCGAATCCATTGAATTGCACCATGGGGGCAAAGCGGCCACCGCCTGGCTCGATTACGCCTTTATGAACTCTGAAATCGGCAAAAAAATGGACGACGAAGGGTTCGTCAACCAGCCGCTCGCCATCAAGGGGGTGGAGACCGCCTTCCTGATACGCGAAAAGGAAAAAGGAAAGCTCCGGATCAGCCTGCGCAGCCGCACCGACGCCGTGGATGTGAACAAGCTGGCTGAACAATTCGGCGGCGGCGGCCATGCCCGCGCCAGCGGCTGCCGCATGGAGGACACCTCAATCGCAGAGGCCAAAAAACGGCTGCTTGCGGCGCTGGAAGATATTTACCGTTAACCCCCCCTCCTCCGCTTCCATAAAAGTCCTTTACAAAACGGCGCCGCTTGTGATACATTTCTGCGCTGAAATAAAAAAGTTTAACAAAGAAAGAGCAAGAGAAACAGGACTATGCCATTAACGAAAGAAAAGAAGACCCAGATCATCGGAACCCATAAAAAAAGCGAAAACGACTGCGGCTCGCCCGAAGTGCAGGTGGCGCTCCTGAGCGAGCGGATCAGCTACCTCACCAAGCACTTTGAAACACACAAGAAAGACAACCACTCCCGGCGCTCCCTGTTGCGGATGGTGAACCACCGCCGCCGGTTGCTTGATTACCTCAAGCGGATTGAAGTTAGCCGCTACAAAACCATCATCGAATCGCTGGGTCTGCGCAAATAGGCGCGGATCCTCCGTTTTCCGGCCGACTAGCCATGAATACGATTGTTCCATGTGCAGTACAGCGGCCGAATCTGCCATCGTGGCTTTTCGTAACACTTAGGAGAATCTGAACTATGGCTGCTACCAGAGTGGAAATTGAAATCGGCGGAAAAACCATCGCCATCGAATCCGGCGAAATAGCCCGTCAAGCCGGCGGCTCCGTGATGATCTATTGCGGCGAAACCATCGTCTTCGGCGCCGCAACCTCCGCCGCGTCCCCCAAGGAAGGGCAGGACTGGTTCCCCCTCAGCATGGACTACCGTGAAAAATTTTACGCCTCCGGCAAAATACCGGGAAGCTTCCACCGCCGCGAAGCGCGGCCGTCCGAGCGCGAAATTCTCACCTCGCGCCTCGCCGACCGCCCCATCCGCCCGCTCTTCCCGGACGGTTTCATGAACGATACGCAGGTATTCACCTATGCCCTTTCCTATGACGCCATAAACGAACCCGACGTTCTGTCGGTCATCGCATCCTCCGCCGCGCTGCTCGTCTCCAACATCCCGTACCATGGACCGGTCGGAGCCGTGCGGATGGGCTACATCGACGGCAAGCTGGTGGTGAACCCCACCGCCGAAGAGCGCAAGAAGAGCCAGATGGACATCGTGATCGCCGGCACCGACGATTCGATCACCATGGTGGAAGGCGAAGCCAAGGAAATCTCCGAGGAACTTCTCATACAGGCGCTTGAATTGGCGCACGCCGCCATACACAAGCTCTGCGCGGCGCAAAAAGAGCTGGCCGAGAAGGTGGGCCGCCCGAAAATGGCCTTCGCCCCGGCCAACCGCGACACCGAATGGCACGAAAAAATCCGAGTCCACCGCGGCGACATCAAAAACGCCATCTGCATAAAAGACAAGCACGCCCGCATCGAAGCGATGGCGAATGTCAAAAAATCGCTGGTCGACAACTACATCACCGCCGAGAACAAGGCAACGGCGGGCAAGATAATAAAGGGCGCTTACGACGACGTGGAGCAGCAGGTGCTGCGCGAAATGATACTGAACGAAGGGCTGCGCGCCGACGGCCGCACCCTTACCGAGGTTCGCCCGATCACCATCCGCACCGGCCTGCTGCCGCGCGCGCACGGCTCGGCGCTCTTCACCCGCGGCGAAACGCAGGCCATCGTCGCCGTCACGCTTGGCACCGGCCAAGACGAGCAGCTCATCGATAACATCGAGGGCAAATCCAACAAGAACTACATGTACCACTACAATTTCCCCCCCTTCTCGGTGGGCGAAACGAAAGGCGCGCCCGGACCGGGCCGCCGCGAAATCGGCCACGGCGCGCTGGCGGAGCGCGCGCTCCTCTGGACGCTGCCGGACGCGAAGGAATTCCCCTATACGCTGCGCATCGTCTCCGAGATCATGGAATCCAACGGCTCCTCCTCGATGGCCTCCGTCTGCGGCGGCACGCTGGCGCTCATGGACGCGGGGGTGAAGATAAAAGCCCCGGTGGCCGGCGTGGCGATGGGCCTCGTCGCCGAAGGGGATAAATTCGCCATCCTCACCGACATCCTCGGCATCGAAGACGCCTTGGGCGACATGGACTTCAAGGTGGCCGGCTCCCGCAAGGGCATCACCGCCATTCAGATGGACATCAAGCTGACCGGCATCAAGATCGAGATCATGAAGCAGGCCCTGATGCAAGCCCTCAAAGGCCGCCTCCACATCCTTGACCAGATGCAGCTTGCCATGCCGAGCGTCGCCCCGGACATCTCAAAGTACGCGCCGCGCATGATCATCATGAAGGTGCCGAACGACATGATCGGCGCCATCATCGGACCGGGCGGGAAAAATATCCGCGCCATCACCGAAGCGACCAAAACCCAGATCGACATCGAAGACGACGGCAGCGTGAAGATTTTCGCCGCCAACAGCGTCGATGCCGAGAAGGCCAAGTCGTTCATCGAAACCATCATTGAGCCGGCCACCATCGGCAAGCTCTACCTCGGCAAGATCACCCGCATCGTCGATTTCGGCGCGTTTGTGGAAATCGCGCCCGGCACCGAAGGATTGGTGCATATCTCCCACATTTCCGACAAGCGCATCAACCACGTTTCCGACGTGATGGCCGAAGGGGAGCAGATTTGGGTAAAGGTGATCGACGTCGATCAGCGCACCCGGAAAATCCGCCTGAGCCACAAGGAAGCGTTGGCCGACCGCGGCGAACAGCCGAAACGCTAAACCGGCACGACCGGCTTACCGGCCCCGCCCCCCTCCGGGCGGGGCTTTTTTTTGGCATTTGCGATGTCCATTGAAATATCCCGCTCATTGCCGTATGGTGGAATTGGTTCCGAAGGATATCCAGCATGAACGTGAAATCTTTCACCCCGTCAAACACCGGATTTTAATATGCGCAGGGAAATGTTCGAACGCCTTGTTGCCGATGCCGTCTCCGCCTTGCCGATGCAGGCGCGGGAAGCGATGAAAAACGTGGCAATAGTGATTGAGCGGAGGCCCCGCCACAAAAAATCGGGCGAGGTCGGCATCAAGCGGGATGAGGTGCTGTTGGGCCTTTACGAAGGCATTCCGCTAATCAACCGGGATTCGGGATATTTCGGCGCGTTGCCCGATAAAATCACCATCTTTCAACAACCAATCGAGGCGTTCGCCGATGGAGACGCGGAAAAGATGACGGAGCTTGTGCGCGAAGTGGTGTGGCACGAAATCGGCCACCACTTCGGATTAAACGAATCCGAACTTCACGATCTCGAGGAAGAGCGGAAACGAAAGAAGCCCTAGCAGGGAAAGGTATCCTCGGCCGCCAACGCTCCCGCAGGATGACACGGGAGTTTTTCAGCCGATGGGAAATTCCAGAACCACCACCGTCCCAACGCCGTTTTTTGATTCGATGTCGACCGTCCCGTTGTGGCTCTTCATGATGCTCCGCACAATTGAAAGCCCCAGCCCCGTCCCCTGCCTCTTGGTGGTGAAAAAGGGATCGAATACAAACTGAATGTCCTCGCCGCTGATGCCGCCGCCGTGATCCCGCACTTCTATCCGCGCGCGGCTGTTCGGGGATTCGATAAGTGCAGTGGCGATCTCCACCACGCCCCCTTTTGGGGAAGCCTGGACGGCGTTAAGGAAGACATTCAAAAGCGCCTGCTGAATCTTCACCTTGTCGATGGAAACCATCGGCATGGCCGCCGTGAAATCCTTGATCACCGAAATATTCATTTCCAGGCATTGCGGCTCCACCATCGCCAGGGTGTCCTCGATGGTTTTGTGGAGGTTTTGCCGTCCCACTTTCAGCGGCATCGGCTTCGCGTAGTCGATAAACTCGGTGACGATCTTTTCCAGATTTGCCACACCCTCGTTGGCGATCTCGAAATGCGCCTGTTCGTCCGGGCGCAGCTTGAGTTTTTTTCCGAGAATGGCGAGATTCATCTTGATGGACGAAAGCGGATTGCGGATTTCATGCGCTATGCCGGTGGCCAGCCGCCCCAGCGAGGCGAGCCGCTCCTCGTGCTTAAGCTTTTCCTGGAGAGTATGCGTTCCGGTGACGTCGTGGATAATAACCATGACGCCGATGATCTTGTTCCCGCGATCATGGAACGGCGACGAACTGACGACCACCCGGTGCAGGGCGCTCCGCTTGTCCTCTATGACCATCTCGAACTTCCGCTTGATGCCAAGCTCCGATGGCTCGCTCATGCGGTTTCCCATCTGCTTCACATTCAGCAGTTCCAGCATCGGCTTTCCTAAAAGCTCGTCCTTGTCGTACCCCCATTCGGCGATTTTGCCGTTAATGTATGTGATGCGCCCGTCCACGTCGGCCGCCAGAATCAGGTCGCTGGCGTTATCCAAAAGGCTTTTATAAAAGTGATGGTTCATCGCGGCGCCGGAAAAAGCATATTCCCGATAAAGTGGGCGATGAATTCCGGATGGTTCGCGAGATTCAGGTATTTCGCGCTGGCGGGGATGGCCCTGGCTTCCATCCGCGCGTTGCGGGAGAGCAGGGCGATACGCGCCCCGACCCCCGCGGAGTTCTTTATAAACCGGACTTTCGCCCAAGGGAAATCCGGGATCATCCCTATCATTTTCGCGTTTTCGACGTTGATCGAAACGCCGAAGGTGCCGGACAAATAAATATTGCGAATATCCTCCGGGCGTATGTGCGCCTCCATTATGAGAAGATCGATGGCCGTGCGGATGGCCGATTTCGCTTTCTGTATCTCCTCGATATCTTTGCCCGATACGGTAATGGGCTTGAAAATGGCGGTCTTCTGCTTGGCGACCACGATATAGTGCCCATTTTTGATGTTCGGGTTTTCCGCTTCATTCAGGAATTTCCCCCGGTCATCGATCAACTTGTGGCGGACGAACTCGGATAAAATATCGATAACGGCGGAACCGCACAACCCCAGCGGCACGGAGCCTCCGATAGTTTTAAAGACGAACTCGCCGCCGCCGTTTATCTTCATCGAACTGATAATCCCGTTTCTCACCATGTGGCCGTGCGTCAGGCTGGGCCCCTCAAACGCCGGCCCCGCCGCGACGGAAGTGCAGAATAACTTTGATTTGTTCCCCAGAACCACCTCGCCGTTCGTGCCGATATCCACAAAAAGCGACATTTCATCCTTTCTATGCATTGAGGCGGCAAGCACGCCGGCAACGGCGTCCGCCCCCACGAACCCGCCGATGCTTGGCAATACCTCCACCCTGCATTTCGGATTGACGGAAAAATCGGCGGGGGGATGGAAGTCCCCCGCCGTCATGGAAATCCACCCCGTTACCGTGGGAATAAAAGGGGACTGGGTAAGCAGTTCCGGGTTCAATCCAAGCAGCAGATGGATTATCACCGGGTTCCCCACGATGGTCATATCGTAAATTTGATTGTTCGGCAGCGAGTGGCTTTGGTGAAACGTGGAAATAAGATAGTTTATCCCTTCAACGAGGCTCCGCTGCAGCGGGCCAAGCAATGACGGATCATTGATCACGCTGGTGCTTCTGGTGATAATGTCCTGCCCCCACCGGTTCTGCGCGTTTTCGGTGGAGCCGACACAAACCAATTTTCCATCCCGCAGGTCATGCACATATGCGGATATCGTGGTGGTTCCAATATCCACCGCGAGGCCGTATATCTTCTCCGAAACGGAAAAATCCAGAATCTCCTTCCTGTCCGCGTCCAGCACGGCGAACAGATGCCTCCCCTCCCCTTGCGCAAGCGACGCAAACCGGCCCATGACATCGGGGTCGATCCGGAAATCCGGAAACCTCCCGCGTAACCACTCTTCGCAGGAAAGCGGCATCGGCAACGACATCAGGGACACCTCGCCAATCGATTCGATTACGATTGAGCGGGAAAAGCCGTATGAAGCAACCTCGTCCTCAACGGACGTCTTTATCAACCCTTCCGCGGCCGCGGCGGAATTGGAAAGTATCCTGCTGAAATAGGGGATGTATATATCCATTTCCTCGTCCACCCGTATGTGGCACGCCAAGCGCTCGTCCGGAGCGCCGTCCCGGCTTTGAAGCTGGATGTACTCCGGCTCCCCGGGATAATGCGCCGAGCCCCGTTTCAGCTTGACCAGGCACTTCCCGCATGAACCGCTCCGGGTGCAATAGCTTGTTACCTGAACGCCGGAATGGTTTATGGCATCCAGCAGCACCGACCCAGGTTTCACGTATATCTTTTTCTTGTGCGGAAAGATCGAAACCGTTTTCGCCCCTTTGAAATGGCTGTTAACTTCTTCAAAATACGTTTTTTCTTCTTCAGCCGCCCGCACGAGCGCTTTGATGTTCTCCGCGGCCGAATACAGGGGTATCTCGCAGCCGCTCCCCAAAATAAAGCGCTCCCGCACCCGCGTGGCCTTGAACAGCTTCCGCGCCTCGGCGCGGATTTCATCCGGGTTCGATTCGAGGAAGAGAAGCGGCTTCACGTTTCCGTTTATCGCCGTAATGCCCGAATACTCCATCGCCGCTTCAATCGGAACGACATAATCAACCGTCGTGATGTCCGCCCCGGCATAGCTGATGATCGCGGTGTTGTTCTGGAGCGGACCCGCGACGGAATACCAAGTGAATTTTTCGGGGAACGCCTGCTTCAGGCGGGTAAAAATGGAATGGACGGAGCCTTCCGCGAACTCCCGGTAGATTTTCGCCGGCAGCACCGAAGGCGAAGACGCGGGATCCGACATAATCACGATATCCGCCCCTTCGGCGGCAAGTGCGAACATCCAGGTGAAACACACCTCGCCGCAATAATCCAGGATCTCGCGGAAGCGGGCGGGTTCATCCACGATCATATAAAGCATTTTCTCGATATCCATGATGCGCGAGGCTATCGTCATCGGGCCGCTCGCCCCCGCCACAACCGGGATGCACCCCCCCATTTCCTTTTTCAGGATACGCACCGCGTTCAGCATCTCCGGCATCCGCCCGCCGGTGCGGGGATCCGGAACGGAGAGCTTCTTGAAGTCGGCGGGATTTTGAATAACCGGTTCCTTCACATACGGATAGTTGTCTTCCGGATAAACGATGCCGCAGCCGATTGCCTCCGGCTCGACGCACAAATCCGCGACGGCGAAAACGGCATCGTGGCCGATCATCTTCCGCGCTTCGATCTGGCACTTTGCCAGCACGGAGCCGGAACTGACGTAGTTGCGCGGCGTCTCGCCGGTGAGCGTGGCGGCCACGCCGAATATTTCAGGGATAACGGGGGGACGGTCGGCCTCCAGGAATTTCAACAGGGAGAAAACCCGTTCCGAGGAGTTCATGGCGGATGTGTCAACACGCTGGGGCATCAGACTGTCTTACAAAGATAGTCAAGCCCGTCGAAAGCGTCGAAGGCAAGGTAATCGAGCCGCAGCATTTCCGCGGAGCTCTGTTGAACGGCGGAACCGCCCCCAATGACCTTTACATGTTCCAGCCCCTGCGCGGCCAACGCCGGCTTTATCATTTTTATCTTGGGCAGGCAGACGCTCATGAGACTGGAAACACCGACAAAATCGGCCTTCTCTTTGCGCGCGGCGACAATAAAATTTTCAACCGGAACGTCTTTTCCCAAATTGACGACCTTGAGGTTGTTGAAGCGGCACAGCGTGGCCATCACATGCTTCCCGAGGTCATGCACGTCCCCTTGAATCGTTCCAATGACGATCGTTTTACGCGGGGGCGCCCCGGCGGCGCGCTCATAATCCCCGGCCGCGCCGTCCATCCGCTGTTTCAGCTTTATCGCCACACATTCGTCCACCACCTCGGTCATCGCCCGGCAGGCAAGCAGCACGTCCAAAAGCTGGAAATTCTCTATGGTGCATTTGTTGCGGAGGATGGCGACCCCTTTGGCAACGGCCTCCACCACCTGCTCCACGGTGTACGATTCAGCGAGGAGCTTTTCGGCGCACAGCACCGCTTCCCTGTTCTCGCCATGCTGGACAAGAAGGGCAAGGTCCATCAGCGGATCCATGCATTCCCCCCTCGCCGCGGCGGCATCAGTCGTCCTGAAGGTATTGATGCAAAGAAACTATTCCGTATTTCTTTATTTTTCTGTCGAGACGGGGGCGGGTGATCCCGAGTATCCGGCATGTTTCGCCCTTGTGCCATTTCGTGTGGTTCAGCGTCCGGGCGATCTGTTCCTTTTCAACCTCGTTCAGGGAGACCGGGCGATAACCGTCTTTTGGAGTAAGCACGGAAGCATCGAGGCCCGCCTCCTGCGCCGGCTCTTCGTTGCCCGCGCTCCCATTGCGGGCCGCCATGAAATGCTTGAGGAAGAGCCTGTCGCCGCGGGACATGATAACCGTGTGCGTAATGGCATTCTCAAGCTGCCGAACGTTGCCCGGCCATTGCTGATTCATCAGCCAATTGAGGGCCTCGCGGGAAACATGTTTTATGCCGCGATCCGTTTCCATCCCTTTTTTCGCGATGAAATAAAGCGCCAGGTGCGGAATATCCTCCACCCTCTCCCGCAGCGGGGGGATGTGTATGTTTATCACTTTTATGCGGTAATAGAGGTCTTCCCTGAACTTCCCCTCCCTTACCATCTGCTCAAGGTTCTTGTTGGTCGCATAAAGGATGCGGCAGTTGGCCTTTATCTGGGTCTTTCCCCCCACCTGTTCAAATTCGCGCTCTTGCAACACGCGCAGGATTTTCGCCTGGAGACCAAAGCTCATTTCCGAGATTTCATCAAGAAATATGGTTCCGTCTCCGGCCAGGGCGAACTTGCCGTCTTTGGCGTTTATGGCGCCCGTAAACGCCCCCTTAACGTGCCCGAACAGTTCCGATTCGAGCAGCGTGTCCACGATGGCGGAACAGTTGATGGAAATAAAGGGGGATGACGCATTCTTGCTGGAGAGGTGAATCGCCTTGGCCACCAATTCCTTGCCGGTGCCGCTTTCCCCGGTTATGAGAACGGGGGACTTGCTCATCGAGACCATCCCCACCATCTTGAAAACCTCTTTCATCAGCTGGCCCTTGCCCACGAACACGGTGTCGGAATTATCCAGCGGCGGCACGGGCACGAGCGATTCATTGTTTGCCTTGAGGCTGGAGAAAAAATCCTCGGCTTTCGCCACGGCGATGTCCAGTTCCTGAATGTCTATCGGCTTGTGAATGTATTCGCCGACGCCGCACTGCACCGCCTTGACCGTGGACTCCATATCCGGATACGCGGTGATTATGATGGAATAGTAGTTCTTCCCCGTTTTGCCGAGTTCCTTGAGGATTTCCACGCCATCCGTATCGGGCAGCCGCAGATCAAGAATGACGATTGCCGAATCCAGTTGTTCCAGCTTTTCCAATCCCTCCTTGGCAAAATTCGCGGTAATGACCTGCATGCCTTGAGGTTCAAAATGCAATTGAAGGGTTTTGCGGATTGCCTTGTCATCGTCGATAATGACAATCGGCTGACGATGCACCGCTCCCGCTCGCCCTGACTCAACAATCTCTTCCACTGCGATCACCCTCTAAAAGACCGCCACATCCGTCACCCCAAGTTACCGGACAGGCTCTCGACATTGACGTTAGTAAATCACGCTTTCAGGCAATGTGCCAAAGCCACACCTCCCGCACGCGCAACACATTGAATATACAGCCTTTATTTTGTAATTACATACCAGACAATATAAAGCGTTACCACCATATTCGCAAACACCCCAAAGTGAATCATCCAATCCAACAGGGTGAAGCTTTTCAACACCGTCCGCACTTGCATTCGCATTTCCATTCGCAATTCCCCCTCTAAATAAGTCAACATTTTAATGTTTTGTTCAGGTTTAAGCCGGATTTGAGTATATCATAAAATCGTCCATCGGCTTATTGGTATCGAAAAACAATTATGTATCATTTTGAAGGAAATGCCGGGATCGCGACGATAGCAAGCCTTTGAATAAAAAAAGGGCGGTGAGTGTTTCTCACCGCCCCCATAAGCCATCGCTTTACAGCGCGTTAAAAACTGTAAATAAGGTTATTCCTTATTTCGCGGCACCCGTGCATTTGCACTTGGTGCGGAGAAGGGCAACGATGTCCTTTATTTCCGCATCGGTCAAGTTGTGCTTGAAAGAGGGCATCTGCGTGGACTTGCCGACCGCCGAACCGCCTTCTTTGATAGCCAGCGCGACGTTCGCATCGGAAAGCTCGCCCATCGCTTTTGGATCCGAGTGATTTCTGGGGGCAACCGCCAGATACGGCGAGTTGATCCCTTTGCCGGTACCGGCGGTGCCGTGGCACTGAACACAGTACAAGTTGTAATTATCAGCGGCGGTTTCCGCCGAGGCCGAACCAACCATCCCGCCCGCCAGGAAGAGCGCCGCCGCGAAGATCGCCGCGGAGAACTTTGAAATTACCATCGTTTTCATCTATAACCTCCTCCTTATTTCAACGAAGCGATGTAGTTCACAACAAGCTGCATGGACGCGTCATCAAGCTCACGCTTTGCCATCCAGACCTTCGGATCCCAGTGCTGCGGATCTTGCACGAAGGAGTACACCCAATCCGGGTTCAACCGTTTGCCAATTCCTTCAAACGTCGGGCAGGACAAACCGCCGTTGCCTTCGATGGAGTGGCAGCCGTTGCAGGCTTCGGTCTTGATTACAAGCATCTTGGCCTTGGCCTTGGAGAATTCGCCGATCTTCGCGACGCCGGCCTTCATGCTGGCATCCTTGAGGGTCATAAGGTAATCGGCTGCCGCGGCGGCGTCACCGGCGCTCAGCTTGGAGGCGCACTTCGGCGGAGCGGCCACCGTGTCGGTGTCGCCCGTGGTCTTGATGTTGTTGGCATACACGGTGCCGGCGGGACGGATAACGGTCGGGTTCTGAAGGAACCCCACCAGCCAGTCCTTGTTAAACTTGCTGCCCGCGTAGAACAGGTCGGGCGCTTTCCGGGCCTTCACTTCCGCGATGGTCTTTACGGCCGGGCCGGTCAGCTTGTGGCAACTGCCACACGGTTTAACGATTGCCCCCCCATCCGCCGCAAACGCGGACGGAACCGCGAGCAGGAGCGCCAATGCAAATACGGTAATACCTCTTTTTATCATGTCCCCTATCCTTTCTGGTTAAAATTTCAACCTGTTACTTTCGGTTTTTCTCAAGGTATTTCGCGGCCGCCAACTGACCACCCGCGAGGAGTATCAGCACCAGCAACGGAACCAAGTACACTTCTTTGCCGGTGGGCGGTTGCAGCAACAGCCAGCACCAGGAGGTCATGGTGTGCTTGGAGCCCGCTTCGCCGTTGGAGCCATCCCAGTTTGCGAACGCAATCGGGATGAAGCGGCCAACCTCGAACTGGGTATCCTTGTCCTTGTTGGCGGTGACGAGCTTCCGCTTCATCATCACCTTCCAGGTGCCGTCCTTGTAAGAACCGGTGGAGGTGAAACCGGCGGCTGCCGCATCACCAGCGGTTCTCTTGCCGGTACCGGTGTAGATGGCCATCATGCCAGCAGCCGGAACGGTGGATGTGCCGGAACTCCAAGCCATCATGGAAACCGCATGGGTAGCGTCGCCATGGCCGAAGTACGGCTTTTCCGAACCGGTGGGGAGAACGATCGGGGTCTGAACCGCGATCATGTCGGGGCTGATGGTGTCCCACGCGATGAGTTCCGCGGCCGGATCGCCAGCGATGCTCTTGGTGCGGTCATCCCACTCGAGAAGGAACGCGATTTCCTTGTCATTGTAAAGCGCTTTCACCTTGACGAGGTCGTTCGCCGGGGTGAAGAAGCGCTCTTTCTGGATTATCTGGGGAACGAGGAAATACGCGGTACCCTGCGTTTCGCTCCAGGCGGCGTCGTTTTCGTCCTTCGGCATCGCATCGCGCTTGAAGCCTTTCACGACGGTTTCGCCGTCTTTCACCTTGCTGGTCGGCTCGGCGAGGGACATGACGTAGTTGACAACGTGCCAGCGGTCTTCCACCGACAGCTTGCCGCTTGAGGTGGCATCGGCCGCGAACGACGGCATCGGCGTATTCGGAATGCCGTTCGACACGCGGGCATAGATGTCTTCCGCCGTGGTGCCGCCGCGGAAGGTCCACGGCTTGGTGAGGTTTCTCGGCCACACCCGGATGCCGCTGTCTTCCTTCAGCTTTTTGGTGAGGTCGCCCTTGCCAACCTGACCATGGCACTCGAAGCATTTCGCGGTCTGGAACGCCTTCTTGCCCAGTTCGATGCTTTCCGCCGAGCTTTTTATCTTCTTGCTCAGGTCGATCTGGGGCGGATTCGGGGTTTTGCCGAACATGTCGGTAAGCGACTTGATGTAGGCAACAACGTCCCACCGGTCCTGCTCGTTCAGGATGTCGTCCCACTTCGGCATACCGGTGCCCGGCATACCGTTTGAGATCATCTTGAATAGGTCTTCATCCCTGACGATTTCGGCTTTCGGTTCGCTGGACTTGTACTTGTACATGCCAAGCGTGAAATCGCGCGGCGGCGGAATCAGGAAGCTCGTGGCGGGGCCATCGGCTCCACCCTTCTTACCGTGACACCACCAGCAGCGCTTCTGATAGATAGCTTCGCCTTTTTTGGCGTCGCCGGCCGCGGCAAAGGCCTGAGGCACGGCGAAAAGGGTGGCTACGGCGAAGAGCAGGGCCCCAACCGCCAAGCCAGTTTTTCGTACGTTCTTAAATAAAGACATGGTAGTCATTTCTCCCCTATTTCTTCTCTGCAACAGTCGCGGTTACGCGCGGCTGCACCCCGCTCTGTTCGTAGATGAACATTGTAACCTTCCACACTTCCTCCTCGGAAAGCATGGCGTGCCACACCGGCATCGCGGTTGCCCACGGCGCACCTTCGGAAGGAAGGCCGGGGCCACCCGTGCCGATACGCCAGAACACGAAGGACTCGGTCAACATCGCGATGGTGCCAACGTCGACAAAGTTAGCGGGAATCGGGTTGAATGCGGAGTAGAAATGTCCCTTACCGTCCTGCTTGTCGCCATGGCAATAGAAGCAGTTCTTGTAATAGATGATTCCGCCCTCTTCCACGTTCTTGGCGAAATTCGCCTTGTCTTCGCGGAACGGATTTTTGAGCGTCTGCAATTCAAACGTTTTGCCCCACATGCTCGCCGTGGAAGGAGGCGCGGGGTGAACCGACCGCAGTTCGACCGGTGCCTCGAAGGTCGGCTTAACATACTGGTAGGCGACCCAGCAACCAAGGAGGCTGATGACGGTGACGGCGCCAAGGCGAAGTTTCGCCTTGGCCGGATTGCCGTACAGGTCAACTATCGGCCCGACAAGCCCATTGTACCCCTCTTCGCTAAACGTGCTGGCCAAGAAAGCTCCCGCAATTATGAAGAAGAGGTACATTTTCATGACGGCTGTTGGCACAACCGGCCACGTGCCGGGATGGGACAGCGAACCTAAAAACGGGACTCCTATCTTTATGAGGAGATAGGCTACAAAAACACCAATTATCGGTTTTAAAAAATGCATCTTTCTACCCTCGTCTCCCTATTTCTTCCCAAGCAGCGCGTTGACAATCAGGTTCATCTCGGACATGGTGACCGAATTGCCAAGATCGGCGGGCATCATATCGGGCTCAAATCCCTTAACCACATACGCATTCGGGTTCGATATCGACTCGATGATGTACATCTCGCCGCTCATACCGGGCTTCCTGGAACCTGCGGCCTTCGCCAACTTGGTAAGATCGGGTCCCATATCTCCGCCTTCGGCGATACCGGGAACCTTATGGCAAGTTACGCAACCGAACTTGTTGAAGGCCTCTTCGGCTGTTGCCGCCGGTGTGGGCGCGGCGGCTTCAGCGCCTGCCGGTGCCGCTGGTGCAGCGCCAGTCGGAAGCGGAACCGTTACTTCAGCGCCGCCTGATTTCTGCAAATAGGCGATAACGGAGTTGATCTCAACATCGTTAAGGCCGATGGCCCCCTTGTTGATATTCGGCATCGGGCTTACGCTATCGTTGGATCCCGGTTTACCAAACCCCGCGACAACAAACGCCGACGGGTCAACCATCGATTCGCGGATGTATTCCTCGCCGGTCTTGGCCTTGCCCTTGTAGCGCGCGTCTTTCAAGCGTTCGGCCGCTTTTGAACCAACGGTGTCAAGAATCGGGGCGCGGCCGCCGACCGGACTGTGGCAAAGTGTGCAGGTTCCCTTGCCGTGGAATATCTTGTCGCCCATCGCGACAAACTGGTCTTTGGTCATTGCGCCGGTGATTTTTTCCTCAACCGGGGGCGCTTCCGGAATAACCAACGGTATTCCGAATTTTGCGTAGCCCGCGAAGGCCACCATGATAAACAAGCCGTAACCGAGGATTTTCCCCAGTTCTGAGTTACCTTTTTTTCCTTCCATTTTTTCCTCTTAATGCTCCCCTGAAGAACCTTTTTTGGCTGCCAACATCGGCATCCAGAACATGAAAAGGACAAGGGCGATGAAGACACAGACGATCACTGTAACCACACCCGCGGCATAGGGCAACGTCGGCGTAAACGCGTCAGGCGAGTTGTCCCTGAACACAGTGTAAACGTGCCAGTGCTGCCGAATGGCCGACCGGACGTACCCCATAAGCCCCATCAACCAGGTAAAACCGATGGTCAAGGTGAAAAGGGCATACTGCGAACGGACAGGCATATTCCCCCATTTGGTTTCCCCCATCTCTTCGCTCTTCTTGAAGATTTTGCCGTCAAGAATGAAGGAGGTGACAATCACAATAAGGGTTGTGCTGACCTGTGGAACGGAAAGGCCGATGCGTACGCTGGCGGGCAGATAGTAGCTGTATATCCCAAGGATCAGGATGTTAGCCAAACCCGCCGCGTAAAGGGCAATTTGAACCGTGGTGCCGTTGGTGGCCCAGAAGCTGTCGCCGACCGCCCGCTTGTTGCTCCGCTGATAAATCTGGAAGCTGAGGAACGTCAATACGATAAGGAAGTTGACCGCCGTGTTCTTTGCGGCCATAACGCCCAACTTACCGAGTAACGGATGGTGCGCGCCGCCGATTTGCGTCAGTTCCTTCGAGGTCATGACCAGCGTGTGCGGGGTGAACCATGCAAGGAACATCCCCACGATGACAATGGCTATTGGCTTGATCATAAACGCGTATCTGTTGGCGCCGGGCGAACGCGCCAGACAGCACCAGAGGTAGTAGTTGGCCGAAAGGAATATCGTGCCGATGAGCACCGCCTGGAGGATGAACAGCCACGCAAAGGCGCCGCCCATGAGGGTGATGCCCATCTGTTGCGAGTAGTCGTAAATTTCCTTGGTGAGCCAGTAACCGGCGAACGGCAATGGAAGAAGACCGATGATCGCGATGAAGAACGATGTGTACCCCATCCAGTCATAGTGCGCCTTTTCCTGCGGCGTTTTCGCCGTGAGGAACTTATACGCCGCATAAGCGGCGGTCAACGAACCACCATAAGCGATGTTGGCGACGAAACGGTGGATGTTGATCGGGTTCCAGAGGTGGCCCTGAATGGCCGCCCAGACATCTCCCTGGAATACGCCCGCATCATCCAGCCCTGAGGGAGCCATCATGAACGACGCCCAGGAGTTGGAAACCATCATAAGGAACACACCCGCCAGGTTCAGGCCCAAGCCCAAACCAAGGTGGAGGGTCTTGGCTTTCCCTTCGGACATTTTGTCCCACCCGTAGTAGTAGGTGTACAGGAAGAAACTTTCCGCGAAAAACGCGAGAGCGTAGAAAATCATCACTTTGCCGAATATACCCACCATATAGGTCATGAATTGGGGATAGAAAACGACAAGGGCGATGGAGAGAAGACCGCCAAAGCTCGCGGCAAGCGAGAACCCGGTCATGGCCACCTTCATGAACTCGTGGGCCATGTGGTCATACCGCTCGTCCTTCGTCATGACCCCGGTAAGCTCGATGAGCCACACAAAGATCGGAACCGCGAGAACGAACGCGCCAAAGAACAGATGCAACTGGGCGATGAACCACACGGTTATGCGGCTGTTAAAGCCTTTAACGACCGGGTAGTCTTTCGCTTCCAGCTTGGGAGGCGACTGAGGCGCCCATTCTTCAGGACCCTTTTTCTCGTCTTTCTTGGCTTCAGCAGCCGGCGCCGCGGCCGGAGCCGCTTCGTTGGCCCAAACCTTCTGAACCGAGACCGCATTGGCGGCCGCCTTCAGAACCGGATGGCTGATATCCAATGAATTGAACGAGAGCGCCGCCGGGATAACAAGCAGCGAGGCAAGCGCCACGCCAAACCTGTAAACCGAGGGGCTACGTTGAAACAACACTTTCTTGAGATGTGAAAACATAAACCTAACCTTCATTTTGTCCCCTAAGCCGTTAATATTCTTATTCCCCTTTAGGAAAAAGCGCCAAGCCCTGATAAGCCTGAAGGAAGTAATCCACCGAAAAGAAAATAACCGCGAAAACCGCAAAGGCAGCCAAGAACGTAAAATACTTTTGGTTCAAACCATCCCCCTTTTTCAAGTTAGTACCAATCCAGGTTGTTGAGAGTACCTTCTCAATCCCTAACATAACGCCGTTAAGACAAAACTGTGCTTATTTTCCAATGCCCGCAAGCTGGGTAAAATCGAAAACAACCTCCCACTTTTTCCAACAGTCTGCCTGTATTAAATCCCGCATTCCCCCCGGAACGCTCCGCCTTTTCATGCAACACGAACCCTAACACGCTAAAGCGCGTCCTACTAAATACAAGAGCCGTGCCGCAATTCGAGCAATATTAGCATAAGACAACCAAAAGCCAAGAAATATTTTCATCCCACTAAATTTATACGGTTAATGGGCTATTTTTACCTAAAAAGGGTAGTTATTTCATCGGGCTAGCCTTTATAAATATGGCAAAAAAGCTTTGAAAAACCAAACCGCCTGCACACCACGTTAATATCAGATGTAACAGGACGTTCAATGGCCCTCGTTAAAATTCGGTTCTTGCGAGTTTTACTTTTACGCTTTATGGTACCGCCCATTATGATAGCATTTAGGCGGGATGGCATAATCCGCTAACTATATAGAAGGCGGGACGGGCATTATTTTATGAGGACAATATGACTGACCCAAGCCCCAAACAGATGTTCCTTGAGCAATTTGCCCGCATCGGCAAAGCGATTTCAAGCGCCACGCGGATCGAGATGCTGGAGTTCCTCGCCCAAGGCGAAAAGAACGTCGAAACCCTGGCGGCTATGACCAAATCCACCGTTGCCAACACGTCGCAACATCTGCAACAGCTCCGGCAGGTGGGGCTCGTCGCCTCGCGCAAGGATGGGCAGCGGGTGTACTATCGCCTTTCGGACGAAACGGCGGTTGACCTTATGATGCTTGTCCGGAAAATCGCGGAACGCAACATCGCGGAAGTCGAACAGTTGATAACCCTGTACCTCAAATCCAAAGACGGTTTCGAAGCGGTTCCGGCGGAAGAACTGCTTGAACGGGTAAAGTCCGGGACCGTCGTCATCTTCGACGTGCGGCCGCCGGACGAATACGCCACGGGGCACATTCCCGGCGCGCTCAACGTGCCGTTTAAAGAGCTTGAAAAGCACCTCCACAAGCTGAATTCAAAAACGGAAGTCATCGCCTACTGCCGCGGGCCGTACTGCCTGTTGGCGTACGACACGGTGGCAAAGCTGCGCGAAAAGAAGTTCAAAGCCAAGCGGCTCGAGGACGGATTCCCGGAATGGAAGCGCCGGGGGTTTCCGGTCGAAAAGGGCTGATCCCGCCCGCTCGACTTTCGCGCTTCTTTTTTTCGCGCAATGCCCTTGAAAAAAGGGCCGTGCAAAGGCCAGCGGGTGAAATTGTTTTGATGTTTTTCCCCCGGTTTAGTAGAATTCCTTCCCATGCGAATGGATAAAATGGGGCATGCCGAAGTAACATGAAACAACGATTAAGCCGGTTAAACAATCAAAGAAAAACCGCGAAAAAGCATCTGGAGGGCAGGCTCTCAAGACGCCTGACGGTGTTTTTTATCATTATGTTTGTCCTTTCAATCATTGTCTTTTACGATATTTTTGAAGGACAGATAAGCACCCTTTTGGCGGGGGCCGGTTTTGCGCTCGGCGTCATGATCGGACTTCTTGCGGGAAGGATGTTTGTAATCTTTTGGCATCCCGAAACCGAGAAGGTCGTTTCCCGCCTGGATAAAATTGGAATCGTCATTTTAGTTTTGTACATCCTGCTTGAAGCCGGGAGAAAATGGGTTTTTGGCCATTGGCTCCATGGCGCGGAGTTAAATGCGTTTGGTCTCTCGATATTAACCGGGTTATTGCTGGGAAGGCTGCTCTCAATGGCAATGAAAATAAAGAAAATTCTGGTGGCGGAAAATAAAATCCTCGTTTCGTAGCACGCAAATAAAAAAGGGAGCCGTTTCAAGGCTCCCCGTATTGGTATCCCAAAAAAGTTACTTGCAGGCGTCTTTGTACCCTTTTGCGCAAGCATTGGAATAATCTTCCTTGGCCTTTTTCATTTCACCGTTTATCTCGTTGGCCTGCGCGCGGACATAATAGGCTTCGCCAAGATTGGGATCCAGTTCTATCGCGCGGTTAAGATCCTTCACCGCGTTATCAACATCGCCCATATCCTTGGAAGCCTTGCCCCGGAGCGCATACGCGGCGGCCATCTTGGGCGATTCCTTTATCGCGCTGGTGGTGGCTTCGATCACCTTGGAGTAATTCGCGCTCCCGTAGGCCCTGCGCGCTTCCAAAAGAAACTCGTCGGCCTTTCCCCCGGCAGCCGGGGCCGCGCTTTTCTTGTCGCCGCCGCCAAACCCGCCGAACTTGAACGCCGAAGCGCCCGACGCGAGTGCCATAACCATCACAACCACCAGGATAACCGCTCTCATCTTTGCCCCCTCTTCCGCATATTCGGTTTACGTCAACTTGCCCAGAGCTTCAAGTATCGCTTGCCGCTCGCTTTCCGATGGATCAAGCGTTAACGCATAATTATAGTACTCTTTTGCTTTAATCTCATTCTTTAACACAAAACCATAGAGTCCCGCAAGGTTTACCGCGGCCATCATATACTGGGGGTCCAATTTAAGGGCCTCGAGGAATTCCCGTTCGGCTTCGTAGCTGCTTCCCCGGCCGGCGAGAAACATCCCCTTGAGAAAATGGGTCTGCACCCTGAAAAGGCCGCCGGTATCCATCCTTTCGGTATCCGCAAGCAGTTGCAGCCCCATATCCGGCTGGTTTTTCGACAGCGCCGAATAAAGCGTCGTGATGTTAAGCGAAAGATGGGCGTACCGGGCGTCCGGATTGTCCGGGTTTATCTCAAGGGCGCGGCTGAACCGCTTGGCGGCGGCGCCGAAATGGCCGTCGCTCTGCTCTATCTGACCCCTCAAAAACTCCTCTTCGGATCGGAAATAGCCCTGGAAAACCTTTTCCTGCTCCGCCGATGCGAACACGGCTTTCGGCAGCCCGCGGTATTTGAGGAGATTTTCAAGATTCCGCCCCTTTATGGCAACGCCCGTCTCGTGTATGCGGGGGGCGGAAAACTCGATGTACGGGCGGTCGTCGGTGACCGGCGCGGCGCCCGCCGCAAACCGCCGGATATTTTCTGAATCCATCATGAAATTTGAAAGAAGCTGATAAGGGTTCACGATACCGATCCCCTTCAGGCTTTCGGCGACCGCACCGTTCATCATCCCATCCTGAAATCCGGAAAAATCGAGGGGAACGCCGGCATTCGACCCAATCATGATGGCGTCCCACTTCGTGTACCACATCGTGGCGTTGGGGAAAACGTCAACAAATGTCGCCACCAGCGCGCGGAAATCCTCCTCCGAAAGGTGGTGCAACGGTATCCACTGCGACACGATCCCCTTTTCGGCAAGCCTTTTTTTGCACAGCAGGTAATATTCCCTCGTGTACAGGCTCACGATGCCGGCATTGGAGGGGGGCGGCGGCTCGGAGGTTATGAGATCGAACGTCTCTTGCGTCGTGAGCAGGAAATTCCGCCCGTCTTCCTCCACCATGGAAAAGGACGGGTTCCGCGCCACGTTAAAGTTTGCCTCGGCGAATTTGTCCGCCGCGCCGAACACCTCGCGGGAAATATCAACGGCGGTTACCCGCTGGAGGCCGTGTGCGGCCGCGGCTCCCGCGGTGGAACCGGTGCCGAAGCATATGACGAGCGCCTTTTTGGGCGACGGGTGCATCATGAGCGGTATGTGGGCCTGAAGCCGCTCAAGCTGCAACGCCTCGCGGAAGGCCCCCGCTATCGGGTCGCCGTTTATCCATATCCGCGTGACCGGTTTGCGGTTCACCGACAGGTCGGAATCCAGCGAGGAGACCAGGACTGTCGCGGAAGGCCCTTCCCGGTAGTATTTCACCCTGCTGCCAGCCTCCAGTTTTTGGGCGCTCAGGGCGTAGGCGGTATCGCCGGCGGCAACAACGCCGATGGTTATTGCCAGCAGGCAAACCACCGCGAAAACGGCGCGCGACCGCTCCTTCCTGTCCGTGGATTTTATCTGAAGGTAAACGCCGGCGAAAATGGCTATCCATGAAACAGTCACAATGCCCGCCCGTATGCCTAGAAGCGGGATAAACAGATACCCGGCGGCAAGGGATCCCAAAACGCATCCGGCGATATTCATGGCGTAAAACCGGCCCACCATGCCTCCTGTCTTCTCCGGGACGGAAAAAATGGCGCCGAGGATAAGTGGAAAGCCGCCTCCCATGAGGAACGTGGCGGGAAATACTATTATCATGGAGAAAATAACCGCTTCGGCCATCGGGTTGCCGCCCGGTATCACGGAAGCAAGGAAACCGCTGCCAGCGGCCCCCACCAGACCTATCAGTTCCCGGTTGAAAAGAAGTCCCGCCAGCGACACCAGCGCGAACAGCCCAATGCCCATCTGAAATCCGCCAAACAGGAACGCCCCGTTGCGCGGCGCTTTTTTCATCATGCGGGCCGTCAACGCGCTCCCGGTGCCGATTCCCAAAAGGAAAATCGCCAATATCAGGGAGAACGCATAAGTGGTGTTATTCAAAAGGAGAATGAACATCCTTGTCCAAAGGACTTCGAGGGCCATTGCGCAAAAACCTGAAACGCCGAAAAGGAACAGGATGGATTTGCGCGGTAAAACGAAGTCATCCGCCGATGTCGAAGCCGCTTTCACTTCACTGGCGGGAACGGATGCCCAACCGGCCTCCGCCGCCAGCAGGAACGCGCCGATGCCGCACACGATGTTCATCACCGCGCCAACCCTGAGGGAACCCGACAGGCCGATATGCTCGATCAGCCAAAAACCCGCGAGAACGCATCCAACCACCGCGCCCAGCGTATTGACCGCGTACAGGCTCCCCACCGATTTGCCGATACCTCGCCCGCTTTGCGCAAGATAACGGCTTAACGCGGGAAGTGTGCCCCCCATCAGGGCGGTGGGGATCAAAAGCGCCGATATCGCCAGAACGAAACGCAACGCCATGACGTATAGCGGGTTTCCCCCGTCACCCGGATGCAACAGTACATACGCCCTCTCAAGGCCCTGCAGGATAAAGGGGAATAAAAGCACATAGACCGCGATTGCCATCTCAAGGGCGGCGTAAAGCCGTATTGGAGCGAGGCCCCGATCCAGCTTTTTGCCAAAGTATACCGCGCCGAAGCCGAGGCCCCCCATGAACGCGACCAGCACCGCGCTCACCGCGTAAATGCTTACGCCCAGCAAAAGGGTCAGTTCCCTTACCCAGACAATCTCGTAGATAAGGCCGGCGGAGCCTGAAATGAAAAAAAGACCGAAAAGGAAGGCCCTTTTCACCTGAATAGTTTCTCGGTGGTCTTTATCTTAACCCGCATCTTTCTCTTTTCGTCAAGCAGCTTTGCGGTGTCCAGCATGCCTAGTTTCCCGGTGCCGGATTCGGTAAACCAAACACGCCCCTTGTGGTCTATCGCCAGGGAGTTCGGCTTCGATTCCCCTTCGGCGAGATCGAAAGTTTGCATCGTGGCGGTTTTGGTGTTGAAGCGGAGCAACCTGTTATCGGTGTGTTGAACCATCCAGATGTTATCCGATTGGTCTATCGCTATTTCCTTGGTTCCCTTGTTTTTCGGCATGTCGAAAGTCTCTTGCTTCGCCGTTTTCGGATCGAAACGCACAATCATGTTGTCGACCATTTTGAGGTACCAGACCATCCCTTTGGAATCGATCGCCGTGCCAAGGGGGGACTGTATGGACTCCGACAAGGCCCACTCGCGGAACTTCTTTTTTTCGGGGTTGAACATGGCGATCTTGTTGCCGCCACGTTCGACGAACCATATGTTGCCGGCGTGATCCTCCGTCAGATCAAAACTGCTGCTGTTCGGCGTCGGAATATGGAAGTTGTCGAATTTTTCGGTGCCGGGCCGGAAACGAACCAGCATGTTGTTATTCCAGCCAAGTGTCCATATATCACCGTTACGCGCGGCATACACCACGATCGGGTTGACGTCCTTGAATGGAATCAGATACTCCTTAAAAGTTCCCGTCCGGGGATCGAACCTCCCTATCACGTTGACATCCTGCTCCGCCACCCACAGGATGCCGTTTCCGTCAGCGGCGATATCCATGGCGTGGCTTTTACCCGAAAGAATGGGAAATTCCTTCATTACGCCCGACTCAGTATCGAAACTTACCAGCGCGTTGGCATTGAATTCGATAAACCAGATTTTGCCATCCGCCGTGGAGGTAATGGCGGTGGGATAGCTCTCTTTTTGCGGGATATCGTACTCTGTTATCAGCTCATAGCCGCGCGCCACCGGAGCGGCGGCAACCGACAACATCAAGGCCAACAGGATTCCCTTGAAAGCCGAACCGTTTGCCAAGCCGGTCAACCGTCCCATCATCAAACGCCGCTGAAGCGGCACGCTGTGGCAACCGCGATTTGAATATGCCGAAAACGCCATGGGAAGTTCTTTATCCGGATTTAATGGGCATGGCCGCCAGGGGCCGCATGGACGTGGGGCAACGCATTGCCTTTGGGAACCGATGAACGGATCAGCATTGATATCTGATTTGCGCCCCTGTCGCTTTCGGTAAACCAGACATCCCCTTTCGAATCGATGGCGATGCTCATCGGCTGGGCGCCCATCGAAGGAAGCTCGAAGGTACCGAAACTGACGGCCTGCTGGTCAAAATACCCGATAGTGTTCATCATGCTGTCAATGTACCAGATATACCCGTCTTTGGCCGGAGCAATGGCTTGCGGAGCGGCATTGTAGCCCGGCGGTTCGGTCAGCCCAAACAATCCTTTGTCGGTATAAAGAACGCCGATCTGCTTGGAGTGCAATGCACAAAACCAAAGCATCCCCGCTTTACCGAACTGCATCTTCCCCGGCTGCGCCTTCACCGCGGGAATCGGGAATTGCCTGAATTTCCGGGTTTCCGGTTCATACTTGCCGATATAGTTGTTGCTGACTTCGCTCAGGTAAACAATCCCGGCGGCATCCACCGCGATCCCCATCAACTGGCTTCCGGCCGGAAGCGGTATTTCGGTTATTTTCTTATTAGCGGTGTCAAGGAACCCGAACTTCGAACCGTTCTTTTCCACAAACCATATCCGGCCGCGAAAATCTTCTGCCAAATCATACGGCTGGCCGTTTTTGGTCGGCAAGAGAAATTCGGTGAATTCCTCGGTGGCCGGATCGAACCGGACAATACTGTTGCCCAAATGCATCACAAACCAGATGATATCGTTTTTCCCCACGATCACATTGCCGGGGCTGCCGACACTGTAAACGTTGTAGGCTTTATCCGGCGATGTCCTGTTTTTGGAGTCGTATTTCCAGTCTGATTCCGGCAACCCTTCGGTGGAAGGTATCCGGTAAGTTTTGAACTCGCCCTTCGCGGGGTCAAGACTGAGCAGCGAGTTGGCGCTCATCAATGTACACCATACCCTGTCTTTGGAGTCCACCGCTATGCCATACGGCGTGGCGTAACGGGAAGGCACGGGATATTGAACGATGCGCACATCGCCTTTAACTTCCTTTGGAGCGATGGCGGTGATTTTCGGCTTTACTTTTACGCCGAGGCCCGTTGCCGGCGCGTCCGCAGCCCGCGCGGCTCCGGTAAAGGCCAACAAGAACGTCAACCCCGCCGAGGTCAAAAGGGATAGGGGTTTAAACGTCCGCCGGGAAATGCTACCAGGTGAACGTAGGTTCATACATGTGCCTCATTTGCCAATTTGCGTCCTTGTATCCCTGCCCTTCATCCCTGCTTGCTTCTCCGCTTGTGTCGCCTTCGGCGAGAAGTTTGCCGGCCCGATACTTGCCAACCCCGATTTGCAGCGCGCGTTCCGTTGCATAATACTTCGCCACGTTCGCGGGGGCCTTGTCCATTCTCGACCCCATCGCGGCGTTGTGGCACGAATCGCAACCAAGGACTTTTGCCTGATGACCGCTCTTATAAACCCCGATAAGAATAACGAAAGCGAATATCACCGCGGGCAAGGCAAAAGTAAAGCTTCTTATAAGCCCAGGCTTCAATCCCCTTGCCTTTTCAATCAGATTCTTAAGTCCCGGTATGCGGTCAAACGGCACCTTGGACATAGCCGGCAAAAAAATAAAAAATACCAACATCAAGATCGGAATGACCGGCATCCAAACAAGGAATTTTTTCATGCTGCCGCCAAAATACCAAAAGCCCTGCCAGAAAAGCAGGAATATCCATTCGGGACCGGGAATGTTCTCACCTTCGTCCGGCATCGGGACTTCGTCGGGGGCCAAATACGGCACCGGATATTTGATCGAAAGATAGACCATTACCACAACCAAGGCGGCCATAATGATCGAAAGGATCAACAGGTAAGTGGGCCACCAGAATAATCCCCGTTTCTTACCGGCGTTTGTATCGTTCATGGCTGGATTCCCCCTATTTGCCAGTTCATACTTTCTTGGCCATTCCAAGCCGCCGCATCAATACAATATGGACAAAAAGAACGGCGAAAAACAATATCGGCAACATAATGATATGCACCGCAAAATTACGGCCAAGGGTGAACGATCCCAAAATGAGACCTTTCAGCCAATTGCCGACCACCGGAATCAGGTCAACCCAGTCGGCCCATATGATCAGTTCCCAATAGCTTCTCCAGTCCCACGGCGCGATAATGCCGGTTATAAGAAAAAGAAGAAAAATCACCCCCAAGACGAGGCCGGTGAACCAATTCAGTTCGCGGGGGCTTTTATACGCTTTTCTTCCCATCGTGTGAAAAACATGCAGCATGACGAAAAGGGCGCCGAATGTCGCGCTCCAGCGGTGCAGGTTTCGCATCAACGCGCCAAAGTTGGATAGCTGGCACATCTCCCGGATGCTTTGGTGGGCAAGATTCGGTTCCGGAACATAGTACATGACCATGTAGAAACCGGTCAGAAACTGGATACCTACACAACCGATGGTTAGGCCGCTAAAAAAATGCCATAAGGTAACGCTTTCAGGCAGCTCAAATGCCACCTGATTGTGGTAGAATTGGACAATTCCAAGGCGTTCGTCAATCCATCCGATAATTTTTTTCATGGTGTGCCTTATTTTGCAGCCGCTTCCGCGCTATTTGCGCCCGCGGTGTCTTTCATGAATGCCGTTTCGTCTATCGTTTCAGCATTGAAATCCACTTGCCACTCACCGGCCTTTTCATCAAGAATGAGATTCATCTGGCTTGAAGTGGTGAAATCGGCGTCAAATAGCGATGGTGAGCTCACTTCCAGTTTCACCACCGCGACCCAGTCGCCATTTTTGTTCGGCTCTTTCGGAAGAATCGTCTGAGCCACTTTAATCTTTGACTTCGACGATCCGATGTTTTCCGTCCATTTTCTGAACGAGTCGATGCTTACCACGCCATATTTTGTGGATACCATTTTAAACGCTTCCTGATTGGCAAGACGTCCGCCATCCGCCAGAAGCTTGAAGAACCGGGTGGCGACTAGTTCAGGTGTTGTCTCGGGAAAATTAGCCGATTTTTTTGTGCATCCGGGAGAGACGGCTGCCGCCAGAATTAAACAAACAAACGCCCGCATAACAAACTTCATAACTTAAACGATCCCCCGTAATTCAACGATGCAACGTATACTACATCGTGTAAGCAATGTTCCGCAACAAAAAATAGAGGGGCCGGTTTTGCAACCGGCCCCTCTTTATACCGCCAATCAGGCAGAAGAACTCAAACCTGTCAATTAAATGACCGGTTCTTTGCCTTCCTGCAAGGTGTTCATCAGCTTGTTGGTGCCGACGATCCACTTGTGTTCCTGCGGTGCAAGCATGGTCTCTTGCTTGGACATCTCGTCGTAATCGCCGACGCCCATGGAGGCTTTGCCGCCCGGAGGATCAACGAACAACGTGCCGCGCATTTCGAGATGCAACGGTCCGCAGAACTGCTGGCAGTAATATTCGAATTCGCCGGCCTTATCGGCCACGAACTCGTTTACCGCGGACATGCCACGAACGGCGAATACCATCGTCCGGGGACCGTAGTAACCAGCGGCCGTGAAGCCCATGGTAACGTCCGGGTTCTTGGTAAGACCGGCCGCCTTGTCTATATTGGTATAGATCAAGCGGACTTTCGCGCCCTTGGGGACGTGGATGAAGCGGGGCACATAGCCGTAGGAGAAGCCTTTTACCCTGACAACGTACACATCGCCTTCCTTCGTCACGCCGGGCTTGCCGTCGTCGCGGGGAATCCAAGTGCGGTTACTGTCGGCCGTGTGAACCGGCTCGAGCTGCGGGTGCTGGTTCGCGGGAAGACCCGGCCGGCCTTTTTCGCCGAAGCTGACGTGATAGTCGCCGAGATCGTAGCCCTTTTCAAACAGATCTTCACCTTTACCCGTATTCCATCTCTGGATGTACGTGGCAAATATCTGGCGGCCCTCGTGCGGCTCGCCGTCAACCGGCATCAGCTTAACGGATTTGCCGTAAGTCGGGCTGGTTTCGTCGATATCCTGTTCCTCGAAGTTAACGGCAAAGATGATGCCGGTCGGGGTAAACAGGCCGGTGGAGAACTTGTTCTGGGACATGTAGTACGCATCGTCCGGAGCGATCGAGTTGTGACCGCAGCGGTAGTGGATCGGGAATTCGTCAACCAACTGCATACGCATCACGTCGGTCTTCGAAGTGGAGTCCGACACGAAGCAGGAGTTGTAGACGTATTTCCCGAGGGTGTCGAACTGGTTGTGCAGGGGACCGGCGCCTACCGGAATAACCTTGCGCACGCGCAGTTGATCCACGTCGATGATGGAGATCGTGGCGGAGAGCTTGTCGCAAACCGATACCATCCGGTTCGTCGGGCTGACGTTGGTGCCGTGCGGATTTTTTCCGACCGGGATTTCCTTGATCAGCTTGAACGGATCCTGGCTGAACACCATGACCGCGGAGTGATAGTAGTTGCCCGAGAAGACGTACTTTCCGTCTTTGCTGGTATCCGGGTAGTCCGGTGCGCTGGGGGCCGGCGGTATATCAAGAACCGTCGTCGCGCCGTCGGAAAGCCGCAGTTTCAGCATTTTGCCGGTGAGTTCGCCGGTGGCAAACAGGTATTTGCCGTTAGGGGACAAAGCCGCGCTGTGGTGAATGCCGAACGGTTTCGGCAAAGCGAAAAGGCGCTCCACCCAGCCGGTCTGCAGGTTCACTTCAGCGATCGTGTCCGCGCCCTTGTCGGAAACATACAGGTACTTGCCATCGGGCGTACCGTTGTTGTTACCCGCGTTGGAGCCGGAGAACGGGAAGTTGTGAAGGTCGGTGCCGCACTTGATGTGGCGGTACGTCTTCATGGAAGGAATACCTATAACCCCGAGGGCGCCGTCAGTGCCGCCTGCATCGTACAGGATGGCGTAGTCGCGCAACGGGTAATCGCTATCCTGCGGGGCAACGACGTGCCAGTCGCGCGCGTCTTTATCCGTAAGGATAGTCTTTTTCGCTTCCGCGGGCAGGTTAAGGGCAACCAGCGCGGCGGAAAGAGTCAATAAAGAAAATAGCTTTTTTTTCAAGAGTTACCACCCCCTCCGTTATTTTTCGTGCTTGTAATAAACGCCGGCCTTGGCATCAGCGTCAAGCCGTTTAATCAGGTAGCTGTTAGAATCCAGAATAACGATCCTTCTGGCCACATAGTCATTGCCGGTCAGATTCCATCCGTACACCGCAACCAGCTCGCCGCCCTTCAATTCCGCAAACTTTTTGAAGACGCCTCTGTCGCCGGTCATCACGTATGCATCGGGATGCAACTTCATGGTGTACGTCTTGCTATCCTTTTCGAATTTGGTAGCAATCGTAAGCTCACGATTTCCCAGTTTGGTTATCGTGCCAACCTGCAAGCAGTCTTTGTTGGTGGAACCGTTGCCCAATTCGGCAACCGCGGTCTGAGCCAAAAAGACCATTGAGACCAGAGCAAACACGAAAGCAAAACCCATTGACTTTATTTTCATCTGCTATCACCCCCCCTAATTCCAAAAATGTTAAATTTAGAGAACTTTAAACCCCGCACCTTTTTTATCGGTGCAACATCCTTCATAAGCCATATCGCACGTCATTTGTGGAATATACCACAACTAGCAACACCCAAATCAAGAAAATAATTGAGCAACCCGGTTCATGGTCAATATAGGGTTTTGGGGAAATAAAATCAATCCCATTGTTAAGTGCGCGGAAAGCCTGTCCCCGCAACTTCCGGGCAGTTCCCCCGCGGATTATTGCCCTAAATGGATTATGGGCCGCCCGCCGGGAAGAACCAAAAAAAAAGCGGGAGCCTTTCACAGCTCCCGCCTATACGGCTCCGTTTGGAAAACGTTTATTTGTAGTTGTACGGCGTCCAATCAGAGGAAACGGTCACGGGCGCGGGGAAGTTGCCATGCGGCGGAGGGCTGGCCGCGTGCGTCCATTCAAGCGACGCGGAGCGCCAGGGATTTTCCGGCGCCTTCGGTCCCTTGATGGCCCCGTAAATCCAGTTGACGAGCATGAGGGTTATACCCAATGCCACCAGCACCGCTCCGAATGTGGCAACGTGATGGTACGGCACAGCCTCGGGAATCCTGGCGTAATCGTAGTAGCGGCGCGGCATTCCATATTTCACGCCGATGATGAACAGCGGCCAGAACGTCACGTTCACGCCGATAAAGTTCAGCCAGAACGAAAGTTTCCCGAGCGCCTCGTTGCACATCCTGCCGGTCATCTTCGGGAAGTAGAAGTAGACCGAGCCGAACACGACGAAGGCCGCGAAAATGCCCATGATGAAATGGAAGTGGGCGTGAATGAACGAGGTTTCGGAGAGGTGCAGATCCAGCGCGGTCATCGCCAGCGGTATACCGGTAAGCCCTCCCAGCAAGAGCAGGAAAAGGCAGGAGACGCCGTAATACATGGCCGTGTTGAACGTGATGGCGCCCTTATAGAGCGTTCCCCACAGCGATATGACCATGACGCCCACCGGCACGGAAATCATGAGCGTCGTCACCATCTGGCCGATCCGTATCCAGTCGGGCATGCCGGAGGTGTAGAGGTGATGCACCCACACTTCGCCGGTAATCAAAACGATGCCGCACATCCCGACAATCAGGGCGTTGTAATTGAACGGGCGGTTTTTTGCGTTCGTTGAGATTATCTCGAACAAAAGCCCCATCGCCGGCAGGAAAATGACGTAGACGGCGGGGTGCGAATAGAACCAAAAGAGGTTCTGGTACAGCAGCACGTCCCCGCCCGCCGCGGCGTCGAAGAAATGCGTGCCCAGATACTTGTCAAACAGGAGCAGCGTCACGGCCGCGGCGAGCACCGGCACGAAAACAAGCTGGACGATGAGGCCGGTGAAGAGGGACCAGACGAAGACGTTCATCTGCATCCAGCCCATTCCCGGCGCGCGCATGTAGATGATGGTGGTAAGGAAGTTGACCGCGCCCAGAATCGACGAGAAGCCGATGAGATGCACGGTGAAAACATAGAACGCGGTATTCCCGGCCGTTTTTACGGAATACGGAGGATAGCCGGTCCACATGATGTCCGGCGCATCGGGAATGACGAACGTAAGAAGCGCGACGACGATGCCCATCCAGAACAGCCAAAGGCTAAGGGCGTTCAGCCGGGGAAACGCGACGTCCTTGGCCCCAATCATGAGGGGGATAAGGTAATTGGCGGCGAAGCCGGTGAGTCCGGGGATCAAAAAGCCCAATATCATCGCGGCGCCGTGAAAATACAGCCACGTGTTGTACTGGGTCGGCTCCGAGGCCACCCCCAGGCCGATGTTGAACTGCTCGGCGCGCATCAGCAACGCCATGATGCCCGCCACAGCGAACGCGGCCATGGAGCCGATAAGGTACAGGATGCCGACCCGTTTATGGTCGGTTGTAAAAATCCACTCTTTCATTTTTTATTTTCTCCTCAATCTTATAGGGCGCTGCCCGGTGCGGTGGCAGGCTGCTCGCCGGCGGCCGCCGGCGCGGCCTTGGCGCCGGCCGATGCCAACCAAGTGTTAAACTCCTCCGCCGGAATCGCCTCAACGTCGGCGTTCATCTCGGCGTGTTGCGCCCCGCAGAATTCGGTGCAGGTCACATAGGTTTTCCCCGCCTCTTTGGGGTAGAACCAGAGATACGTTACCCGCCCGGGCATCACGTCTTCTTTCACCCGGTGCTTCGGCAAAAAGAACGAGTGGACAACATCTTCGCTCGTCATCCGCAGCACGACGGGCCGCCCCGCCGGAACCTTCAGAACATCCGAAGTGGCGCCATTGTCATACTCAAAGCTCCATGACCACATCGAAGCGGTCACCTTGACCTCCAGCGCGTCCTTGGGGACGGTCCGGTAGGTGTTCCAGAGGGTCCATCCGTTCGCGGCAAGGTAAAAGTCGTCCGCCATGAAGATAAACGCCGGAATGAGTGTCCATCCGAACATCTGCGCCCGCGTAAGCGTGGGGCCTGTTCCCACCTCGGTCGGACTATCCGCCCGGTACTTGAACAGCCAGTAGGCGGCAACCACCGCGAACAGGCCGCCGATGATGAATAGGTCGAGCAGAACGTGCTCCCAGAGCACATCCCATCCGTGGGCGGGATCGGCGATTTCCCCTCCCCCGCCGGACGCGAACGCGGGAACGGCGGTTAGCGCAACCGCTCCCAAAATTCTTAATGCTGAGACATAACGCATAAAAGATCCTCCCTTAATTGGTTCTTTTTCTTTTGTGAACATAAGCGGCGACAAGAAACGAGATACCCCCGATAGTAAGCGAGCCGAGGCCGATGAAAAGCGGGAGGTTCAGGGTGTACTTCCCAACTTTATAGTTGTAGCTGTAGCAGTAACTGACAAGCAGATTGCCGATCTGGCTGGGGCTCAACTTGTCCCCCGCCGTTTCGGTCAAAGCCACTTCCAAGTCGAGTGCCCCCACGCTGGATGCGTACAGATAACGGGCGGCCCTTCCCGAGGGAGATATGAAGATGTACACGTTGGGATGGAAGAACATCCGATCGCTGGGCGACCAGAAATACTTGAAACCGATCCCGGCGGCCAAATCCGCCACATCTTTGGAATTAAGAGCCAGGGCATGTTTCCATGCCCTGGCTTGGTTAGGGGGAAGGGAAAGGTCGCTGCGGAAATGGGTGATAGCCCCGGCGGTATCGTTTTTATCGAACGAAATGGTCAGCACGTTGAAATCCTTTCCTATCTCCACGTTTCCGGCCTTTGCGAGGACATCCCTCAGGTCGGCATTCACGGTGGAACAGACCCCGTCGCACGCGTAGTAGGAAAGAATGAGAATAAGCGGCTTGCCGAACATATCCTTGAGGTTGAAACGGATCCCATCCTGGTCCACAAGGGCTATTTCGCCATTAAGCTTCTTCCCTAAATATTTGCTTTCGTCGATCTTGAGAGTTGAAACATCTATCGCGGAATCGGCAATGCGGCCATACTCGGCGGAGGCTATCCCCGTGGCAAGCGCCACAAAAAATAATATCCGCAACGCCATGCGCGAGAACATCCCGAATGCCGCTTTTTTCATCGTTCTACCAGAAATATATCTGCGAAACGACGAAGAACCATACAATGTCGACGAAGTGCCAGTACACCCCGGCGCATTTCACGAAATCCATGTTCGTCTTCCCCTTCAACGCCGGAAGCAAAACGGCGATGAACGTGCAAAGTCCGATCAAAACGTGCGCGGCGTGGAAACCGGTTATGGAATAGAACGCCGACCCGAAAATGTTGGCCGACGGAGTGAAGTTTTCGCCGATGAGATGGTTATATTCGAACATGCTCAGCCCCAGGAACAAAACTCCCAGCAGCATGGTAAGACCGAGCATGGACTTAAATCCGCCCGTATCCCCTTCCTCCAACTTCCCTTCCGCGAGGTGGTAGGTATAGCTTGATGTTACAAGCAGGATGGTCATTATAATGGGAATGGTGGTGCCAATGTGCGGCGTCCCCGCTGGCGGCCACGAGGGGGCCAGAAGCCGAAGCGCCCAATAGCTTGTGAACAGGCCGAGAAAAATAAGCACTTCTGAAGTGATGAATATGGGCAACGCCATTTGGGAATAGCCGAACTGGTCGTGCTTCTGGCTTACGCCTTCCTGCACCCAGATCGCAATGCCCGACAGCAGGACCGGCACCCCGATCCCCAAAAATCCCACCGCCATTCCCAGGCTGTTGTACTGGAAATAGCTGGCGAATGGCAGCGGCACGGCGAGTAAACACCCCACCGCCACCAATAGGGGCGCCGTACTGGTATCCCAGTGCTGCCCGGTTGTTGTTGCATGAGCGCTCATAGAAATCCCTCCCTTTAAAACTGTTAAATCAACCCGTATTAACCCTTATCCGCGTTGCGGACTTTTAACTTTTTTATATGTCCCCGCGTGCCGTCACCCGCGCCGCCATTCTTCATCCGTCCCGCCTGCGTCCACGCCAGTTGCTTGCCCCGCTCCGCCATTTCCTTGAAGTTGTTCGCCTTCCAGATACCGTCCACGGCTTCCTGGCATTTTCTCCACATTTCATGCACCGGGCATACCTCATCGCGGGAGCAGGCGCCTTTTTTCACGAGGCAGACGTTCAGGAACAACGGCCCTTCAACCGCCTGGATGATGTCGCTGACCGATATATTTTCCGGGGGGGTATTAAGCAAAATTCCCCCTTTTTGCCCCTTGGCGGAAGCGATGAAGCCGGATGGCCGCAAATCCTGGATTATCTTTTTGAGGAAGGCGGACGGTATGTCCTGAACCTTCGCGATTTCCCCGGTGGTGCATACCTTGCCGGGATTGGCCGCAAGATGGAGGATCAGCCGTATCGCGTACTCCCCTTTTCGTGACAACTTAAACATAACTTAACATTCCCCTTTCCCGACAATTAAAACATGACTTAGTGCACCCATTTAGTCCTGTTTAAATGGGATTATATCTATCCTATATGATATGTCAACCATATTTTTAAAATTTTTTTAGATTTGTCCCGGCCGGTTTATATCCCGCCCGGCCGTTAAAGGGGCGGCCGCCTTTGTATTCCCCGCTTACTGCTTGGCCCCCATTTGCCCCATCATGGAGGCAATCGCCTTTCGGGACATAAGCCGGGATATGAACGCGAAAATATTGTTTACCAGGCCCGATATAACAGTCGGTTTTTTGCGGGATTTAAGCGCTTGCAATGCGTTGTCCACCACCTGTTCGGACGTTTGCGTCATCAGCTTGGGGGTGTCCGCCTTTCCGCCGCCGGAGTTTTCATTAAAGTTCGTCGAAGTTATCCCGGGGCACAGCCCCATCACATACACGCCGCGCGATTTCTGCTCGAACCACAACGACTCGGAAAAAGAGGTTACAAACGCCTTGGTCGCGGAATACAGCCCAATGACCGGCATCGGCATGAAGGCAAGGGCCGAAGAAACATTTATCAAGACATCCCCCGCCGTGGCCGTTTTCAAGTACGCGTACGAAAGTTTCACCACCGTTTCGCAGTTGAGCGTTAAGACATCGACATGCCTTTTAAGGGGAATATCGGTGAACTTGCCCATGGCGGCTATCCCCGCATTGTTCACCAACAAGTCATAATGCCGCGCTGAAATGGCCTGAATGATTGCATCCTGGCCGGCTTCGGTTGTAAGGTCGGCCGCAATATACGAATGGCCGCCGCCTATTTCTTCCACCAGCTTTTTCAGCTTGTCTTCATTCCGGGCAACCGCCGTAACCTCGTAGCCCTCGGCGGCCAACCGCTTTGCGAATACATACCCGATACCTTCACTGGCGCCCGTCACCAAAGCCTTTTTTTTCACGATTGTTCTCCCTGTTGTTGTGTATGTGCGGTTCCGATTATCGCACATACTTCGTGAAATCATCCGGCGGACATCCGGCAAGGGGAAGGGAAAATGCGCGGGCCGTTGTGCGGTGGCCCGCGCATTGCGGAAAAAACCGGCGGCGGGGTTACCGCGCCTGCTTCAGCGGAATATGCTTTATCGATGCGAGTATCTTCTGTCCCTCATCGCCAAGCGCGAAATCGACGTACTCTTTCACCGCGCCGGAGGGCTCCCCCTTCGTCACCATATTATAGTCCTCGTAGAACGCATACTTCGCGGGGAACGACTTCGCGTCCGGCAGATTCCCGTCAACCGTCAGCACCTTCACGTTCGGGCTTTCGTGCCCGTACAACTGCATCCCTATCGCCGCTTCGTCCTGCTCGACCAACGTATTCGTTCCGGCCACGGGATTGCCCGGCTTTTCCGGCTTCAAGCGGTTGATGTCGTGCCCGTAATGCTCCGCCTGGTAGGCCATAGTCTCCACCACGCAGGGCTGAAGATAGACGTTCTTTATCTCCATGTCCTTGCCCCCCACCTCTTTCCAGTTCCTGATCTTGCCGGCAAGGATCGCCTTGAGATTGGCTTGGGAGAGATTGTTCACGGGGTTTGCATTGTTGACAACCATCACGATGGGGGCTTTGCCCACAACGGTGTCCGTCAGGCTTTTATCCAGCCCGTTTTTGTCGAAATTGAACGTGGCAAGCCCGATATCGGCCTTGCCGTCCAACACCTCGGTAACGCCGTTCCTGCATTTCCCCTGCACCAGCACAACTTCCACACCGGTCTTTTTCGTGAACGCGTCGGCAAGCGCCTTGGCCTGCGGAATGGTGCATGGGTCGCCGGCAAGCGTTATTTTCCGCGTCTGCACATCCGCATGCGAGAGCGCCGGGGCCAGCGCCAGGCCGGCCAAAGCAATTGCCATTATCAGTTTCTTTTGCATCGCATTTCTCCTCTCCTATTTCGCGGTGATTCCCGCGGCCTGTTTGTTCTCAGCGGCCGATCACGATTTCTTGAAGGTGATCTTGTATTTCAATTCCTTTTGCGCCGCCAGCCATTCGACCGGTTTCCCGTCGATCTCGGCATACGGATACATGAAGTAGTTCACCGGGCCGCCCTTCTGCGGCGGGTTCAGGTAATATCCCCTGCCGCCCGTCGCCACCACTACCCGATACGGATCAACGGCGTTGAAATAGTATTCACGGTATTTCGCCGCTTCCGCCGGATCGTTTTCCAGCTTCTTCTCCAATATCGCCTTCCGCACGTCGGCCGGGTCGGCCGGCACCCAACCCGCTCCGGGGACATAG